>NZ_JBAVCB010000001.1:0-3636 GCF_049586495.1 Aeromicrobium sp.
GACGAGCCGGTCGGCGAACGGGACGACGCGCTCCATGCGGTGCTCGGCGACCACGACCGTGACGCCGAGGTCGTCGACGAGGTGGGCCACGGTGGCTAGCACGTCCTCCGCGGCGGTGGGATCGAGAGCAGATGTCGGCTCGTCCAGCACCAGCACCTTGGGGTGCATCGTGAGCACCGCCCCGATGGCGACGCGTTGCTGTTGTCCACCGGAGAGTGTGCGGAGCGCCCGCGAGCGCAGGTCTGCGATGCCCAGCAGGTCGAGGGTCTCCTCGACGCGTCGGCGCATCGTGCGCGGATCGACCCCCAGCTGTTCCATGCCGTAGGCCAGCTCGTCCTCGGCCACCTCGGTGACGAAACCAGCGAGCGGGTCCTGGCCGACGTATCCGACGATGTCAGCGAGATCGCGCGGTGCCCGATCGCGGATGCTGTGCCCACCGATCAGCACCTCGCCGGCCAACGTGCCGCCGGTGAAGTGGGGGGTCAGTCCGTTGATGGTGCCCAGCAGGGTCGACTTGCCTGACCCGGTGCGACCGGCGACCAACACCAGCTCGCCCTCCTCGATCGACACATCGACGTCGCGGAGCACCGGCACGTCGGCACCGTCGTGGGTGAAGGAAAGCTGCCGCAGCTCGATCATGTGGCACCTCGCTTCGCCAGGACCCGCCGGGTCGTGTCGAGGACCGGCGGCGGCGTCAGGAAGGCCGGCAGCGCCGCGATCAGGACTGCCAGCAGCACCGGGACGGACAGCTGCGGCAGCACGTCGAGGGCTGGGTATGCGACGGCGGCGCTCGTCGTCAGCACCAAGGTCGCGGTGGCGATGCCGCACGCCATCGCCACCAGCTCGGCAACGCGCCACGGATCGGGGCGGTAGCGGGTCTGCTGCACTCGACGACCGGCCGAGACCAGCCCGGCGGCGGCGACGAGGACCCCCGCCACGAGACATGGCAGCACCAACCACCGCGGTGCCGTGCGGTCGAGCAGCGCGTAGACGCCGACGCAGAGGCCGACGAGACCACCGATCATCAGCAGACCGGTGGTGCGTCGTTCGCCCACGGTTGCCGTGCCCGCGCGCCCGTAGCCGCGGGCATCCATGCCTGCGGCCAGGGCCATCGAACGGTCCAGCGCGTCTTCCATCACAGGCACCACGATGCGCCGCAACGCCCCGACCCCACGACCCGGGTCACCACGCAGCGCCCTGGCTCGTCGCACCCGGCCGACGCTCTCGGCGAGCTGCGGGAACACCGACAGCGCCACGACGATCGTCGTACCGAGCTCGTAGAAGGCCGGTGGGAGGCTCGCGAGCAGGCGCCGGGGATTGGCCAGCGTGTTGGCGGCGCCGATGCACACGATGATCGCGGCCAGACGCAGCCCGTCGTACAGACCACCCAACAGATCGGTGCGGGTCACAGGTCCCAGCAGCTGGATGCCGGCGGCGAGATCCGGCAAGGGGATCTGCGGCAGGGTGACGAGCACGATGTCGCCGTCGACCCCGCCGAACACGATGCGAAACAGCACGCGGATCGTGATGATGAGCAGCGCCAGATACACGTACAGCCGAAACGAGAGCGCCCATGGAGCTTCGGTGCGACGGGCGACGACCACCAGCACGGCGGCCATGATGATCAGCACCAGAACAAACGGGTTGGTCGTCGCGGACGCCGCGGTCGCCAGTCCCAGGGCCCAGATCCACCAGGCCCCGGGATGCAGATCCCGCGGCGTCACTGCTTCACGACCGTCGCGCCCGCCGTTGCCAGATCGTGACGACCATGCCGATCAACAGGCCCAGAGCCAGCAGGCTGCCGACCCACAGCGTCGAGGTCGACGAGCTGTCGGACTGCTGCGACGTGCGCTGCAGCGCCTCCTCGCGCGCGGCGGCCGCGGCCGTACCCGACACCGACGCGCTCGGCGAGGGCGCCGCTGAGGACGACGTGGGGCTCTTGGACGGCGTACCCGAGGCCGACGGCGACGGCGTGGCCTTCTTCTTCTCCGCCGACGTCGACGGCCTTGGCTTCGGCGCTGCTGCGGCTTTCGGCTTCGGCTTCGGCTTCGGCTTCGGCTTCGGAGCCGGAGCCGTGTACGGCCTCATCCCGGGATAGGAGCGTGAGCTGGAGTTCTGGAACTTGAACGCGACCCAACCACCCTTCGGCACGCTGAGGGAGTAGGCGCCCTGACTGGCGTAGTTCCATCCACCGCCCGTGCCGTTGGCCGAGAACAGACCCCAGTAGGCATCGGGCGGCGCAGTGCCGCGGCACGGTGCGCGTGACGGGTACCCATCGATGTCGCAGACGAATCCTCGAGAGCTGTTCAGCGAGTGGCCCGCCCTGGCGAAGTTCGACGCTGCGGCACCGCCGCCGTTGGCATCACACCGCACCGAGGAGTTCACGACCACCGTGACCCCGGTCCCGGACGGGCAGGCGGCTGCGTGGGCAGCCCCCGCCGACACGACCGTGCCGCCCGCCGCACCGACGATCAGTGCAGCAAGGGTGCGGACGATCCGGCTTCGGACGTTCATCGGCGAGCGTGTGACGGAGCGAAGGAGGCCCTGCGTCCGCGGCCTGTCAGCACGAGGCCTGCACCGGTCACCAGAAGAGCAGCAGCCGCGAGCAGCTGCCAGGTCTCGACCGAGGAACCGGTGTCTGGGAGTGTTCCATTCACGCTGGACACCGGGCCCGTGTTTGCGCCGTTCCCGCTGGCCGTGTTCTCATCCGTCGACGGTGCCACCTCAATCGTGATCGACGCAGTGGGTCCATCATCCCCGTATGTCGCCGTGATGACGTGCGACGAGGCGGTGTTGAACGTGACGGTGTTGTCCTTGATCGTGTCGCTCTCGACCGATGACTCCAGACTCAGCTCGTCGGACACGTCTCCGGTTGATCGGCCATCGGCGTCCCTGCCGGTGGCTGTGATGGTGACCTTTTCGCCCTGCTCGGGCTTGGCGTCCGACGCCTTGAGCTCCATGGATGCGACCGGGCCCGGCTCCGGCTCCGGCTCGGCCTGACTGGCGAAGCTCAGCGCGTGGATCGCCTGGACCGAGGTCCGTACCCATTGATCCCTCTCGACGTCGCTGATGCCGTCCGCACCCTGGTCGAAGGCGGCGGAGTCGAAGGCGATCGCACCGGCTTCGTCCTTGAGCCCGGGCGTCGAGGACGTGGCCTGCAGGGGCACGATCCAGTCGGCGGCCGCGGTTGCTGCTGCAGCGTCACCGAAGGACGAGAGGACGACGGCCGCAAGACCCGTGCTGTTGGAGTTGGCACCGCCAGACTCGCTCAGCGAGCCATCGCCCGCCTGCGCGCCGTTGAGGTAGGTCCGCGCGTCGGCCACCGCGGCGCCATGTCCGCCCGCCTCCTGGAGCGCGATGACGGCGAAGGTGGTGGCGTCCACGCTCGAGGTGCAGCCGTCGCCCTTCTGGAACAGACGGAATCCACCATCGGGGCACTGCTGATCGACCAGGAAGTCGGCTGCGGGGTTCACGCTCTCGCTGCCCGCCGCTTGGAAGGCGCGGACGCCCCAGGCCTGCCCCACCGTGTTGGCTGACTGGAACTCGCCGTCCGGGCTGTCCTTCAGACGCCCATTCTCCGCGCCTTCGGTGATCATCAGCTCGGCGAGCTCGGCGATCAGGTCGCGGTCGTCGATG
>NZ_JBAVCB010000002.1:0-2160 GCF_049586495.1 Aeromicrobium sp.
GTGCAGGTGCACCGCCTGATCAGCGAAGGCACCATCGAGGAGTCGATCGCCGAGCTGATCGCCAGCAAGCGGTCGCTGGCCAACGCTGTTGTCAACGGCGGCGAGAGCGCCCTGACCGAGCTGTCCGACGCCGAGCTGGCTCGGCTCGTGGCACTGCGCCACTAGGGTTCCGGTCGTGATCCGACGCAGCGTGCCAGGGTTGATCGCGGCGCTGATGCTGCTGATGACGGCGGCCTGCGCGGGGGACGGGGATGCGGAACCGCAGATCTCGTCGTCGCCGAAGCCCATCACCACGATGAATGCCCCCGACCCGCGCATCGCCGGATTGAAGACCGACGACCCGACCGCCCGCGAGACCTACGCCTTCGCGGCGCAGGTGGCACTTCGGTACCAATTCAACGGCGAGTACCTGCGGTTGGCGCTGGGCGACATGGTGGACGCCGACTTCAACCAGTTCGAAGGTGTGCTGACAGCCAGCGCACTCAAGACCCTGCGCACGGCCGTCGGCGGCGCCGCATCCTTCGAAGACGACGCCAACACGGTGCGAGCCCTGACGTTCGTGGACTTCACCAGTGCGCTGGCCAACAGCGGCTTGTCCCTGCGAGACGATCCGCAGATCGTGATCAACCAGAAGATCACCAAGCCGAGGTACAAGTTCCAGCTCGGGTACCCCACCATCTGGCTCACCAGCACCGGCGACGTGCTGGTGCAGGGTGAGGCCGGCCAGACCGCGGTCGCTTACGCCGTGCGCATGAAGCTGGAGATCCACGAGACCAAGAAGGGGCTCCGCATCCATGCCTGGGACGCGACCTGGGCATTCAACGGAGACAAGCCCGCGGCGATCGCGTAACCCCGCACGGTAGTTTGTGGGGGTGCTCCTGCCGATCATCCAGCCTGTCGCCCTCGGTCCCAGCTTCATGGATCCCAACTGGTTGCTGGAGAACTTCGGCGGCACGTTCCTCTGGATCAGCCTGCTCATCATCTTTGTCGAGTGCGGACTGTTCTTCCCGTTCCTGCCCGGCGACAGCCTGCTGTTCGCGCTGGGTCTGTTCATCGCGGGCGAGAAGATCGACGTGCTCGGCATCGGCAATCCCCTTGTCGGGGTGTTCATCGCGATGACGCTGCTGACGATCGCTGCGTTCGCCGGCAACGTGGCCGGCTACGAGATCGGCCGCAAGATCGGGCCACCCCTGTACGAGCGCGACGGCCGCATTCTCAAGCGCAAGTATTTCGAGAAGACCGAGACGTTTTTTGCCAAGCACGGCAACAAGGCGTTGGTCATCGGTCGGTTCGTGCCCTTCGTGCGTACCTACATCACGGTGGTCGCCGGAGTGACGATGATGGACCGCGCCCGATTCTTCCGCTGGAGCGCCGTCGGTGCCGTGTTGTGGGTGCTGAGCATCACCCTGCTCGGCTACTTTCTCGGTCAGACGTTCCCGGCGCTCGGCGACAACATCGACTACGCGATCATCGCGATCCTCATCTTCTCCGTGGTGCCGATCGTCTACGAGGCGATCAAGCACCGCCGAGACCTCCGTCGTGAGCTCGAGGCCGAAGCCTGAGATTCACAGCAAGCGCAGGAACTCCACCTGGGCATTGCTTGACTTCTCGAACGGCTCGCCGTGGTAGATGTCGAAGTGGCCGATGTCGAACCGTTCGACCTGAACCTGTCCGTGGGTGCGCTGGGCGACCTTCTCGACTGCCGACACCGGAGCGATGCTGTCTTTCGCCGCCACGACGAGCAGCACCGGCATCTTGAGCTTGTTGGCGCTGGTGACCGGCCGGTTGGCCATGATCGGCAGGATCCCTCGCGCTCGCATCTCGTTGCGGAAGGTCGGTCCCATGATCAGCTGGTAGCCCGCCTCGCCGTCCTCGGAGGTGATTGCTGCGGTGCTGCCGGGAGGGCCCACGATCGGGATCATGTGTGGCGCCCGCCTGGTGAGCATGTGGCCGACGTCGCGCAGCGCGTGGCTGGTCAGCTTGAGCAGCTGCTTGGGTCCGGCGTAGTCGAGGATCTGGAACACCGCGCGGAGCCCGTCCATGGCAGCGCCTTGAGAGATCACTCCGGCAATGAACGGATCCTCGGCCGCCACCGCGATGACGTGCCCGCCGGAGTACGAGCTGCCCCACAGCACGATGCGCTCGGGGTCGACCTCCGCG
>NZ_JBAVCB010000003.1:0-6838 GCF_049586495.1 Aeromicrobium sp.
CCACCGGGCACCGGAAAGACCACCATGGTGCCTCCGGCGGTGGCCGGACGAGTGCGGGGGCGAGTCGTGGTCACGCAGCCGCGCCGCATCGCCGCACGGGCGGCGGCCCGCCGGCTCGCGTCGCTGATGGGCGAATCGGTCGGTGCGACGGTGGGATACAGCGTCCGCGGTGATCGGCGGGTCGGGCCCCACACGCGGATCGAATTCGTCACGACCGGCGTGCTGCTGCGCCGGCTGCAGCGGGACCCGGAGCTGGTCGGGGTGGGCGCCGTCGTGCTCGACGAGGTGCACGAACGCCAGCTCGACGCTGACCTGACTCTGGCCTTCCTGGTCGACGTGCGGGCCACGGTGCGCGAGGATCTGCAGCTGGTGGCGATGTCGGCGACCATCGAGGCTGAACGGACCGCCGCGGTGCTGGGAGGCGCGGACGCCAGCCCAGTGCCGATCGTCGCCATCCCAGGGCGCCTGCACGAGGTCACCGTTCACTGGACACCACCGCCACCTGGCGTTCTACCCACTGATGAGCGTGGAGTCACCCCACGGTTTCTCGACCACGTCGCCTCGACGGTGCGTCATGCGATGGCCACCGAGCTCGGTGATGTCTTGGTATTTCTGCCGGGAGCCGCCGAGGTGGGTGGTGTCGTGCGCCGGCTGTCCGGGCTGGCCGATGTGGACATCCTTCCGCTGCACGGTCGGCTCGCCGGTCCGGAGCAGGACCGCGCCCTGCGTGAGGGCTCTCATCGCCGCGTCGTGGTCTCGACCGCTGTCGCTGAGTCCTCGCTGACAGTGCCCGGTGTGCGGATCGTGGTCGACGCTGGCCTGTCTCGCGAGCCCCGCACGGACCACCGGCGCGGGCTTCCCGCTCTCGTGACGGTGCGGGTCAGTCGTGCCGCCGCGGAGCAGCGCGCCGGCCGCTCCGGCCGCGAGGCGCCAGGAGTCGTTCATCGGTGTTGGTCGCGCACCGACCACGCCCACTTGACCGACCACCCCGTCCCGGAGATCGCCATCGCTGATCTCACTGGCTTCGGTCTCGAGCTGGCCGCGTGGGGTACGCCAGATGGTGCCGGGCTTGCGCTGATGGATCAGCCGCCGACTGCGTCGATGGCGGCAGCGAGCCGGACCCTGACAGACCTCGGGGCCATCGACGACGGGGGTGCCCTCACTGACCATGGACGCCAGATGGGACGCATCCCCGTCGACCCACGTCTGGCTCGAGCCCTGCTGGACGGGTCCACCGCGGTCGGCTCCCGGCGAGCTGCCGAGATCGTGGCGTTGCTGGCTGATGACGTGCGCGCGCCGGGGGGAGATCTCGTGGCGGCGCTGCGCGACATGCGGCGCGGAGGTGCAGGGACGGGAGCCTGGCAGGAGACGGTTCACCGCTTGGAGCGCGCGGTGACCAAGCCGGTCGAGCGCACCAGCCTGACCGACGATCTCGCGGTGGGTGCCGTCGTCGCTCTGGCCCACCCGACACGGGTGGCTCGGCTGCGGCCAGGCGGGTCCTCGTACGTGATGGTGGCCGGGACGGGCGCGGCGTTTCGGCGCGGCGATCCTGCCCTGTCGGGCGTGGCGTGGATCGCGGTGGCGGATGCCGAGCGTCGCTCGGGTGCGGCAGAGGCCACGATCCGCTCGGCGGCGCCGTTGGATGAGGCTCTCGCCCTGGCGGCCGCGGCCAGCCGGTGGCGCGAGGACGACGAGGTGTCGTGGACGGCAGGACGCATCGTGGCACGACGAGTCTCGCGACTGGGAGCCATCGAGCTCTCGAGCGCACCGATCACGAATCCCGCGCCCGAGGCCGTGGCCGCCGCCGTCCGGGCTGGCCTCGCCGCCGAGGGACTGGACGTGCTGCCCTGGACCGAATCCGGCACGGCGCTCCGTCGGCGATTGGCCTTCCTGCACCACACCCTGGCCGACCCGTGGCCCGACGTGAGCGACACCGCCCTGCTGAGCGCGATCACGACCTGGCTCGGGCCCGAGCTGGCACGGGTGCGGAGTACTCGCGACCTGAGCCGCATCGACGTGCTTGGCGCGCTGCGCCGACTCCTGCCGTGGCCCGACGCCAGCGGGCTCGATGCGCTGGCGCCCGAGCGCCTGAGGGTGCCGAACGGCTCTGCGGTGCGGGTCGAGTACGGCGCCACCGGCTCGGAACAGCCGGTGCTCTCGGTGCGGATTCAGGAGGCCTTTGGGTGGGCGCACACGCCTCGGATCGCCGGCGGGCGGGTGCCGGTGTTGCTGCACCTCCTGACTCCGGCGCGACGACCGGCTGCCGTCACGGCCGATCTCGAGTCATTCTGGTCCGGTCCCTACCTGCAGGTGCGGGCCGAGCTTCGCGGCCGCTATCCCAAGCACGCCTGGCCCAAGGACCCACGGACGTCGGGTTAGCTCTCGCCCTGCAGCTCGATCAGCTCAAGAGCGGCGCGGGTCAGCGCGTCGATGTTCGCGAGCAGGTGAGCCGTCGAGGGGGACTCCAGCAGGCTCACGTGGTCCAGGGCTCCCAGCGGCGCGATGCCGGCCAGCTGCCAAGAGCGATCAACCGGGTCCTGCGACAGCTCGACCGTGGCGTCCCACATGGTGTCGACGAATTCGCTGGCGCGCGCCAACGAGTGCCGGACGGTCCGTTCGGCGTCATCAAGGAGTGCGCGGTCGTCCTCGTCCCACGTCAAGGGCTCCACCAACGAGAGCTCGGCGCGCGGCCACGGGTCGTCCGGTAGCCATGAGTCGACCCGAAACCGCTGGCTTCCTCGGGCCACCAGCGCAGCGAGCCCGTCGCTGGACTCGACCTGCTCGACCCTGGCCATCGTCCCCACGCCGAAGCGCGCGTCGCCGCCGCCGACCTCGTGTCCGCGCTCGATCAGCACGACACCGAAATCAAGCGTCTCGCGATCCAGCACCTCGTCGATCATCGCGAGGTATCTCGGTTCGAAGACGCGCAGTGGGAGTGGCATCGCTGGCATCAGAACAGACCCCAGCGGGAACATCGGAGTCACCTCCTCACCTTAGAGGTCCCAGGCCGTCACGTCTCGGGTCTACTACGTTGGATCCATGGCAGAACAGACCGTGCACGTCATGGCGATCGACCAGGGCACGACATCCACGCGCGCCATGATCTTCGACCGCTTGGGGCAGGTGGTTGCGGTCGACCAGGTGGAGCACGAGCAGATCTTCCCGCAGGCCGGGTGGGTCGAGCATGATGCGATCGAGATCTGGAAGAACACCCGCACGGTGATTGGCGGCGCGCTCGCGAAGGCCAACGTCAACAGCAAGAACATCGCAGCGGTCGGGATCACCAATCAACGCGAGACGACCGTCGTGTGGGAGAGGGACACCGGACGACCGGTCCATCACGCCATCGTCTGGCAGGACACCCGCACCCAGAAGATTGCCGATCGGCTGGCTCGAGCCGCTCCTGACGACGTGGGCGCGGACCGCTACAAGAAGACCGTTGGCCTGCCGCTCGCCACCTACTTCTCGGGACCGAAGATCGCCTGGATCCTCGAGAATGTCGAGGGGGTCCGTGAGCGTGCCGAAGCCGGTGAGCTGCTGTTCGGCACCATGGACACGTGGCTGCTGTGGAACCTCACGGGCGGTGCCGAGAACGGTGGGGTGCACGTCACAGACGTCACGAACGCCAGCCGCACGATGCTGATGGATCTCACGACGCTGCAGTGGGACGAGCAGATTGCCGCAGACATGGGCATTCCCATGTCGATGCTTCCGGAGATTCGTTCCAGCTCGGAGGTGTACGGCGAGTGCAAGCCCGGCATCCTCGACGGCACGCCCGTGGCGGGCATCCTCGGCGACCAGCAGGCAGCCACCTTCGGCCAGGCCTGCCTCGACAAGGGCGAGGCCAAGAACACGTACGGCACCGGCAACTTCATGCTGCTGAACACCGGCACCGAGGCGGTGCAGTCCGAGAACGGTCTGCTCACCACGGTCTGCTACAAGATCGGTGACGAACCCACCGTCTACGCACTCGAGGGCTCGATCGCCGTCACCGGTTCGCTCGTGCAGTGGGTGCGCGACAATCTCGGCTTGATTACCGAGGCGTCCGAGATCGAGACGCTCGCAGCGCAGGTCGATGACAACGGTGGGGCCTACTTCGTGCCGGCGTTCTCGGGACTGTTCGCACCGCACTGGCGCCCCGATGCCCGCGGTGCGCTGGTTGGGCTGACCCGGTACGTCAACAAGTCCCACATCGCGCGTGCGGTGCTGGAGTCGACGGCGTACCAGACCCGTGAGGTGCTCGACGCGATGAACGCCGACTCCGGCGTCCCGCTCACTGAGCTGCGGGTTGATGGCGGCATGGTCGTCAACGAGACCCTGATGCAGTTCCAGGCCGACATCCTCGGCGTCGACGTCGTGCGTCCACAGATCGCCGAGACCACGGCACTCGGCGCGGCCTACGCAGCTGGCCTCGCGGTCGGCTACTGGGAGGGCACAGACGACATCCGTGCCAACTGGGGCGAAGGCAAGCGATGGATGCCGCAGATGGACGAGGCTGATCGGGAACGGTTCTTCCGCTCCTGGAAGAAGGCCGTCACCAAGACTCTCGACTGGGTCGACGACGACGTCATCTGATCGGAGCGGCCGTGATGCGCCGGCGCAGCTCGTCGGGATCGAGAAGGCGCACGTCGAGCACGGTTGCCGGACCCGCGGAGAGCTGGCCGTCGTCGAGGGGTTCGCAGCGGATGCCAGCATGTCCGCGCAACGCCTGATGCGCTCCGGGCGCGAACACCTCGTCCATCCAGGCGCACGGGTTGGCCGGAGTGATCGAGCGGAACCGGATCGGGCCATGTCCAGCGTCGATCGTGAACTCGGTGCGCACCAGCGCGTCGACGTCGAGGCCGTGCGTCACCACGTTGCGCCGCGCGTCGAGGGGGTCGAAGGGGCCAGAGGACAGCGTTGTCTCGAGCGCGAGCACCTGCTCGGCGGCAATCATCGTGACTGCGGCGAACGTGAATCGAGTGCCGAAGTAGCGGTCCCCGACGAGACCTTTGTGGGCACGCACCCGGACCGTGGCAGGGTGCTCGTCCCCCGAGAACGGTGTGGGGCCCTCGGCGGGGCGACCGTCGAAGCGCCGCAGCGGCGAGACCACGAGGGAGTCGATCGTGAACGAGTCGGTGGTGGTCACGACTCCAGCCTACGGGGGTGCCTCAGGTGCGGATTGGCCTGCGAGGCCGGTCATCCCGTAGGATCGCACGGTTGCCAATCAGGCAACACCTCCTGCTACGGGGATTCCCGTGGCCGCTCAGTCCGAAGGAGACGCAATGTCATTGCGCCCGTACGAAGTCATGATCATTCTTGATGCCGATCTCGACGAACGCACCGTTCAGCCCAGCCTTGACACCTACCTCAACGTGGTGCGTCAAGATGGCGGCTCGGTCGATCAGATCGATGTCTGGGGCAAGCGTCGTTTTGCCTACGAGATCAACAAGAAGAACGAGGGCATCTACGCCGTCGTCACGCTCCAGGCGGAGCCCAAGACCGTGAAGGAGCTGGATCGCCAGCTCACCCTCAACGAGTCCGTGGTCCGTACCAAGGTCACGCGCCCCGACATCAAGTAGTCGGCTCGACCGCTGCTGTGGACACAGCCTGCTGGCTGTCCCACCTCTGCGGTTCACTGGTGTCAGATCACCCACCCACTTGAAAGGCTGTGCCTCATGGCTGGCGAAACCAACATCACCGTAGTCGGCAACCTCACCGGCGACCCGGAGCTGAAGTTCACTCCGTCGGGCGCCGCAGTGGCCAACTTCACCGTCGCGTCGACTGCTCGAACGTTCGACAAGCAGACGAATGAGTGGAAGGACGGCGAAGCGCTGTTCATCCGCTGTGATGCCTGGCGCCAGCTCGCCGAGAATGTCGCCGAGTCGTTGCAGAAGGGCCAGCGCGTCATCGTGACGGGCGCCCTGAAGGTCCGCAACTTCGAGCGTCAGGACGGCTCCAAGGGCACCAGCGTGGAGATGTCAGTCGACGAGATCGGCCCATCGCTGCGCTTCGCCACCGCCAAGGTCACCCGCGCATCGGGCGGCAGTGGCAACGGAGGCGGCGGAAACGCCGGCGGCGGACAGTCCAACCCGTGGGGATCGTCGCCGCAGGCGGCGGCTCCGCAGGGCGGAAACCAGGGTGGATCTGACGCATGGGGCGGCGGTGGCGCAGCCGCCACCGACGACCCCCCTTTCTGAGTCAGCCCATTTCGGCCACACACCAGGCCAGCAAGAAATCAGGAGCATCATGGCAAAGCCCGTCATCCGTCAGCCGAAGAAGAAGAGCAATCCTCTCGCGCGCGACACGGTCATCAACTACAAGGACACTGCGCTGCTGCGCAAGTTCATCTCGGACCGCGGCAAGATCCGTGCGCGCCGCGTGACAGGTGTCTCGGTCCAAGAGCAGCGACTCATTGCGAAGGCGATCAAGAACGCCCGCGAGATGGCGCTGCTTCCCTACACGTCCACCACTCGCTGAGGAAGGCGAACATCGTGAAGCTCATCCTCACCCACGAGGTCACCAACGTCGGCATCCCCGGCGACATCGTCGACGTCAAGGACGGTTACGGCCGCAACTACCTGCTGCCGCGCAACTTCGCCATTCGCTGGTCCAAGGGCGCTGCCAAGCAGGTCGAGTCCATCCAGGCCGCGCGTGAGTCCCACGCGATCCACGACCTCGAAGAGGCCCAGAGCCTCAAGGGTCGTCTGGAAGCTGCGCCGGTCAACGTGCCGGTGCGCTCCGGCGAGGGCGGCCGACTGTTCGGTGCCGTCACTGTGGCCGACATCGCCGAGGCCATCGCGGGCCAGGGCGGTAGCGTCGACAAGCGCCGCATCGAGATCGGCAACCCGATCAAGAC
>NZ_JBAVCB010000004.1:0-15140 GCF_049586495.1 Aeromicrobium sp.
TGTGAGGGAATTGCGGATGTTGTCGCCGTCGTACCCGCTAGGGCGCTCATCAAACCGACCTCGAACACGCGCACCGACACCGCGATGGCGCGAGCGTGGCACGACGACCCCCGCGAACCTGTCGTTCAACTCAGGCTGGTGGCCGTGATGCCAGTCTGAAGCGAGCGGCGGTGTCGACTCAATCAGCAGGTGCCTGATCCGCTGTCACCTCACACGTCGGCTCCCGACAAAACTTGTGCGCGAACAATCCGGCCCTCGAGATGGAGCTCGGGGACCATGCGGACCGTCGCCCTGTCACCTCGGCACCGGGGGGCGGTCGTCCCTTCAGGAAAAATCAGCGACCGATATTGACCAGGATCGTCAGGATCACGGACAGCGCAACAGAAACCGCGATCATCGTCAGGCACCCGAAGGTGCCACCGAGAGGGCGAACTCGAAATGGGCTCATGCGGCGACACGTACCCCCAGCGGCGACCCCTACACACCGCACCACCTCAAACATCCCCCGAGTCGCGCGGCGCGGTCGTTCATTCGTAGCGAAGGTCTGGCGCGCCGAAGTCGGTCGTTCGATACTGATGGGTGACAGCGCAACCAACGGCTCGTGACGTCGGAACTGAGCGCGCCCGGATGGGTCGAAGCTGCGGCTGCGAAATGAGGCGTCCGTGGCGAAAATCACTGGCAGAATGCATCATGCGCCAATGACGCATTGGCGCGCTCTGAGCCTAGTTGGACTTTGGATGTACGCGGCGATTTCTCTGTCTGCGTGCGGTGCGGACAGCGAGGAATCGACATCGAAGCCTGCGCCGTCGACCTCGAGCTCGTCCTCAGCCGAGGCGTTGCCGGCGGACAAACAGTTTGAAGTGGACTTCCGCGAGATCGTGGCGCGTGTGCCCGACTGGTCCATCGCCGACGTGCAAAAGTATTTTCAAGGCTCACCATGTGCGGGTGACTGGGCATCGGAAGCGGGAGGCGGCTCTGGCGGGAACTTCGACGTCTCGACCAACGGCGAAACCGGGCAGGTGTGGCACGAGGTGGTTGGGTTCCCATCGGCCGCCACGGCTTCGAGTGCAGCAAGGCGGCTCGTCGAGAACCTCGAGTCCTGCAAGACAACAAAGTGGAGCGATCAGCCCCTCGAACAGGCCGGCTCGGCGCTGGTCTCCTCTGCCGATGGATTGATCTGGGTCGGTCAGAAAGGCAGTGAAGTCGGCCTTGTCTCCGCAGTGACGACCGACGGCCCGCCGCCGCAGGGTGTCCAGGTCAAGATCGCCGACCTCATCATGGCAGACCTCACAAGGCTTCACGACGAACGACGGGGATAGGCTCCGCGCCTGACCCCGGCTCGTTCGTCACGCTCGCTGCGAGCGATTCTGGGTGCCCGCCGATTGCAGGACGACCGTCGTCACCGACACATCATCGGTGCGGTTCCGCGATTTTCAGTCGAGGTAGTCGCGCAAGACCTGCGAGCGCGACGGGTGTCGCAGCTTGCTCATCGTCTTGGACTCGATCTGGCGGATGCGCTCACGCGTGACCCCGTAGACCTTGCCGATCTCGTCCAGCGTCTTGGGCTGACCGTCGGTCAGACCAAAGCGCATCGACACGACACCAGACTCGCGCTCGCTGAGTGTGTCGAGCACCGCGTGCAGCTGCTCTTGCAGCAGCGTGAACGAGACCGCATCAGCTGGCACGATGGCCTCTGAGTCCTCGATCAGGTCACCGAACTCTGAGTCGCCGTCCTCGCCCAAGGGCGTGTGCAGGCTGATCGGTTCGCGACCGTACTTCTGGACCTCGACGACCTTCTCAGGCGTCATGTCCAGCTCGATGGCGAGCTCATCAGGCGTGGGCTCACGGCCGAGGTCCTGCAGCATCTGGCGCTGGACGCGGGCGAGCTTGTTGATGACCTCGACCATGTGCACCGGGATGCGGATGGTGCGGGCCTGGTCGGCCATGGCCCGAGTGATGGCCTGGCGGATCCACCAGGTGGCATACGTGGAGAACTTGAAGCCCTTGGTGTAGTCGAACTTCTCGACCGCGCGGATCAGACCGAGGTTGCCCTCCTGGATGAGATCCAGGAACAGCATGCCGCGCCCCGTGTAGCGCTTGGCCAGCGACACAACCAGGCGCAAGTTCGCTTCGAGCAGGTGGTTCTTGGCGCGTCGTCCGTCCAGGACGATCCATTCCAGCTCTTCCTTCATCTTGGCGCCGATGCGCCCGCCCTTGTTCTGCTTCTCCTCCGAGAACAGGCCGGCCTCGATGCGCTTGGCGAGATCGACCTCCTCGGCGGCGGTCAGCAGCGGGACCTTGCCGATCTGCTTCAGATAGTCCTTGACCGGATCGGCTGTGGCTCCGGCGACCATGACCTGTTGCACCGGCTCATCGGATTCATCGGCCGCGGAGATGGTGAACGAGGACGAGGACGAAGCCTTCTCGTCCTCCTTGAGGGTGGGATCGGTCTTGAGATCCTTCTCGAACACATCATCGGGAATGTCCGGCAACACTTTGTTGCCCTGCGCGTCAACGATGATGGCCCCTTCGACGACGCCGGGCGTCCTGAGCGCCTTGTCGAGCTCGATGGCGGCGGGCACGTGTGACTCCTCAGCGGCAGTGGCCGACTTCTTGGCAGGAGCCTTCTTGGCGGGATCCTTCTTGGCAGGAGCCTTCTTCGCTGCGGACTTCGCGGCGGGAGTCTTCGAGGCGGGGGCCTTCCTCGCAGCGGCCTTCGTGGCGGACGTCTTCGACGCAGGAGCCTTCGCGGCATTGGCCTTCTTGGCGACCGACGCGGCCTTCTTGGCGGGTGCCTTGGTGGCAGGCGCCTTCTTGGCCGGCGTCGCCTTCTTGGCTGCGGGAGTCTTCTTGGCTGTGGAGGAAGGGGGCTTCGTCACGGTCTCTTCTGGTTTCGCGGAGGCGGGTGTGCTGACGGACTTCGTGTCGGATTGCTGTGGGGCTGACTTCGGCGTGTCTGATGTTGACTTCTGAGAGGAATCTGAGGGGGTGTCCGAGGTGCTGCGGTTGGCAGCACTGCGAATGAGCTTGGAGCCCCTCCGGACCAGTCGGGCCGCGGGATTCACCGGCACGTCAAACCTCGCTCATCGGTAGAAGGGCGCAACGAACAGACCTGTGGTCAACCTCTGCGCTCAAGTGTGCCACGGCAGGACAATGTCGACTGACTCGGGGCTTCAGCGTCTCTTCAGGAATGGGTGGGCCAGGTGTGGACCGGTTCTCCCCTGTGCATCTGCTCTTCGTAGGCGCTGGTGGTGGCCCGCAGGGCCACCTGTCGGTCAGGGTCGAGCGTCATCTGGTGCGCAAACTCCTCAATCAGCCACGTCGAGCCGTTGCGACCCGCGATGCAGCGCTGCTCGATGATCCCCAGCAACCGATCTCGAATCTCGGCGTCGACGCCTTGTTGCTCCAGACCGGCATGGGCCAGCGGCAACAGCCGACGAAGCACCAGCTCGCGCACCGGCACCGTGCCGACTCCGGGCCAGTACTGATCCGCCTCGATCCCCAGCCGCGCAGCCAGATGAAAGTTCTCCTCGGCCGCCTTGAACGACAACTGGGACCAGACCGGACGTTCGCTGCCGCCGAGGACTGGGACGAGTCCGTAGAAGAATGCGGCGTTGGCCATGATGTCGACGACGGTGGGCCCAGCGGGCAGGACCCGATTCTCGATGCGCAGGTGGGGCCGACCATCGGCCACGTCGTAGATGGGCCGGTTCCAGCGGTAGACGGTGCCGTTGTGCAGCCGCAGCTCGGGCAAGCCAGGAATGCGGCCCGCTTCGAGCTCGATCAACGGGTCCTCGTCATCAGTGATGGGCAGCAGCGCCGGGAAGTACCGGACGTTCTCCTCGAACAGGTCGAACACCGAGGTGATCCATCGCTCACCGAAGAACACTCGCGGACGTACTCCTTGCGCCTTCAGCTCTTCGCTGCGCGAGTCGGTGGCCTGCTCGAACAAGGCGATGCGGGTCTCGTGCCACAGCTGATGTCCCAGCAGGAACGGCGAGTTGGCGCCCACGGCAACCTGTACGCCAGCGATGGCTTGGGCCGCATTCCAGTACGCGGCGAAGTCATCCGGCTCGACCTGCAGGTGCAGCTGGGTGCTCGTGCAGGCCGCTTCCGGCATGATCGTGTCAGCCGTGGTGTCCAGCCGGTCGACTCCGTCGATCACGATGGCGATGTCCTCGCCACGCGCGGCCATGATCTGCTCGGACAACAGTCGATACCGGGGGTTGGGCGAAATCGTGTGGTACCCAAGATGTTCTTCGGCCAAGGTCGGCAGGATCCCGATCATGACCAGGTGCGCCCCCACGCCGGCGGCCTTGCCCTGGGCTGCGTTGAGATCGTCGCGCAGGCTCGCCTGCAGCGTGTCAAGGCCCATGCCGTCGATGCGAGCCGGAGGGACGTTGATCTCGATGTTGAACAGACCCAGCTCGGTCTGAAAGTCCTTGTCCGCGATCGCCTCGAGCGCCTCGCCGTTCTTCAGCGCCGGGTTGGACTGGTCGTCGACCAAGTTGAACTCGATCTCGATGCCGACGTGAGTGTGATCGACCGAGAAGTCGCGCTCTCCCAACATCCGGGCGAAGACGTCAAGGCACCGACGCACCTTGGCGCGGTAGCGCGTGCGGTCCTCGCGGCTGAACTCGCGGGCATCGACGTCCTGACCCATGCGGTCACCCTAGAGCGCTCACCCCGCGTGGCGCAGGTCATCGGTCCAGTCGAAGCGCTGTGGTGACACCCCGGCCTCGACGACCTGGAGCACCAGCGATGCCATCGAATAGGCGGGATCGGCCGCCAGTGCGCGTTGCGCTGCGATCGTTGCCTGAGCTCCGTCACCAGTCAGCCACGCAGCGAATCCGGCGAGCGACAGCACGGCCGGCTCGTACGGTGGCACGACCACGCTCGCCACGCGGACCATCAGGTCGAATGCAGCCTCAGCGTTGTCGAGGGTGAATCGTCGCCACCAGGCGTCACGCACCGTGATCGCCGAGACCCACACCGACAGCGCGGCCGCCTCGGCATCGCTCACGGTGCCGCCACCGATCACGTGGCTGAGCAGCGGATCGAGCTCGCGCAGGCCCACCGCGTCGGAGCTCTCGTCAGCGGCAGCCAGCACCCCGAGCATTCGAGTGCGGGCGGCCGCCGTGAGCTCGATCATGTGCGCGCGCCGCTCTCCCGTCACCGGCGCAAAACGACCGACGAGGGCTTCCCTGTCCGGCAGGATCTGTTGCCCGTTGGCGATGGCCTGCACGATCGACAGGTGGTGGTCCGACGTCTCATACGCAATGCCCTCGATCGGGAAGCCCGGAACGTCGACCCAGTACCGGAGGCCATCCGATCGGGCGATCACGATGGGCTCGATGCTTCCCAGCTGGTGCTCCACGGCGTCGAGCACGTCGTGGGCGACATCTTGATGCTCGGTGACCGCGAGCAGGATGACGCCCTCGGCATCCTGACGGCGCAGGTGCCCGACCATCATGGCGGCGGCCTCGTCGGCGTGGCGCGCTGCTGGCATGTCCAGGCGCATGCGAAATCCCATGCGTCGCCGAGGTCCGTAGGTGGCCACGGCGATCACGGATTCGCTGGGGCGGAAGCCGAACATGGTCGGCAACGCGTTGAACAGGTCGGGGATGTCGTGCGCCGTGAAGACCGGGCGTCTGTCGGAGGTCATGTCCTCACGGTGCGGCCGTGGACACGGTGCGGCGAGCACCGTCACAGGGTCTGTGCACAAGCGCGCCATCGCGATCAGTCTGTGGAGAGTCGTACGCTCCTGCCGTGGACTTCCTCTCTCCAGTGACGCTGACCGGAGCCAGGGTCTCCCTGTCCCCGATGAACATCGAGGACATCGATGGTCTGGCTGCGGCCTCGGCCGATGGCGACCTCGCCTCCCTGCACTACACGCAGGTCCCTGCACCACCTGACATGGGCGATTGGGTGGAGCAGTGCCTCGCACGGCAGCGAACAGGAACATTCATGCCCTTTGTGGCTCGGCGCCTCGACACCGGCGCGATCATCGGGATGACGGCATTTTTGAACGTGACGCCCGAGGACCGCCGACTCGAGATCGGAAATACCTGGAATGCGGCGTCGGCGCAACGTTCGGGAACCAACACCGAGAGCAAGCTGCTGCTGCTCGGTCACGCCTTCGAGACCCTCGACTGCATCGCAGTGGAGTTTCGCACCCACTGGCTCAACCAGCAGTCACGCCGAGCGATCGAGCGACTCGGCGCCAAGCACGACGGCGTGCTTCGCAACCACCGTCGGATGCCAGATGGCAGCCTGCGCGACACCGCGGTGTACTCGATCCTGCCGCACGAATGGCCCGCCGTCCGCCGTGAGCTGCAGCGCCAGCTCCAGTCCCGGTGAGTTCTGCCTGACATGCGCACCACCGCGTCGATCCTCCATCTGGATCTCGATGCCTTCTTCGCCGCCGTCGAACAGCGGGACAAGCCCTCGTTACGGGGCAAACCGGTCATCGTGGGCGGCATCGGCACCCGCGGCGTCGTCAGCACAGCGTCCTACGAGGCGCGACGCTATGGCGTCCGATCGGCCATGAGCATGGCCGAAGCCAGGTCTCGATGCCCACACGCCGCCTTTCTGTGGGGCCGCTTCGATGCGTACCGCGACAGCAGTCGCCTCGTCATGCAACAGCTCGCTCAGCTCTCGCCGCTGATCGAGCCTTTGTCCCTCGACGAGGCATTCGTGGACCTGGCTGCTGGCCCCGCAGCCGCCCTGGACGTCGAGACCGTCGTGGCTGATCTGCGCGCCGACATCACCCGTGTCACCGAGGGTCTCACCGCATCGGTGGGCGTCGCATCGTCGAAGCTGATGGCCAAGATCGCCAGCGAGATCAACAAGCCCAATGGAGTCTGCATCGTGGCGCCCGGGACCGAGCTGGACGTCCTCGGACCCATGCAGGTCACGGCCATCCCCGGCGTCGGGCCGGCCACGGCGGAGCGGCTGCGCCGCGCTGGCGTGCACACGGTCGACGACTCCCGGAGGCTCGGCGATGTCGATCTGGTGCGCATCCTGGGGCAGGCATCGGGCCAGTCGCTGTTTCGGATGGCTCGCGCGGATGACGACCGACCCGTGGTCGCCGATCGAGAGACCAAGTCGATCAGCATCGAAGACACCTTCGAGGTCGATGTGGTCGACCGCGAGCGCTTGGGACGCACCATCGACCGGATGAGTCGTTCAGTGGCAGAGAAGCTGTCGTCCGGGGGCCTGTCGGCGCGCACCGTGACGCTCAAGGTGCGGCACCACGACTTCGAGTCCCACACCCGGTCGTCCACACTGCCGGGCCCGACCGACAGTCCCCGCGTGGTCGGCCAGACGGCCCAGCGACTGCTCACCTCGATCGACCTGCGGGGCGGGCTGCGGTTGATCGGCGTGGGCGTCAGCGGACTCGCCGACTGGGTGCAGGACGATCTGTTCGAGGGCTCCGAAGAGCTGGACGTCGGACCCGAACCCGAGGCCGAGGCAGACGCCGCCCTCGAGCCGGTCACCTACCGGGCCGGCATGGACGTGCACCACGAACAGCACGGCGACGGCTGGGTCTGGGGTGCCGGACTCGGGCGCGTCACGGTGCGCTTCGAGACTCGGCACACTCCGCCGGGTCCGGTGCACACCTTCGCCACCGAGGACGCTGAACTACGTCCGGGGCACACCTATACGGTCGAACCATGAGCACTGTCACGCCTCCTCCGGTCGCCGAACGTCGACCCATCACGCGGGTCCACCATGGTGACGAGGTGGTCGACGACTACGAGTGGCTGCGGGACAAGGACGACCCCGCCACGATCGCGTACCTCGAGGCAGAGAACGCCCACACCGACGCCGCCGCCGAACACCTGGAGCCGCTGCGCCAGCAGATCTTCGACGAGATCAAGGCCCGCACGCAGGAGACCGATCTGTCGGTCCCGGTCCGACGGTCCAGCTGGTGGTACTACGCCCGCACCGTCGAGGGAAGCCAGTACGCGATCCGGTGCCGCTGCCCGATCGCCGATGCCGCGGACTGGACGCCACCAGAGCTGGAAGCCGGCAGTCCGATCGACGGCGAGCAGGTGCTGCTGGACTCCAACATCGAGGCTGAGGGCCACGAATTCTTCTCGCTTGGCGCCTTCAGCGTGAGCGACGACGAGAACCTGGTGGCGTGGTCGGTCGACACGACCGGCGACGAGCGCTACACGATCCGCATCAAGGACCTCCGGACCGGCGAGGTCCTGGGTGACGAGATCACCGGCGCGAGCGCCGGAGCCACCTGGTCCGCCGACGCGAGCCAGCTGTTCTACACGACCGTCGACGACGCCTGGCGACCCCACCGCGTCTGGCGTCACGCCCTGGGCGCCGTTGGCGATGACACGATGGTGTTCGAAGAGCCGGACGAGCGCTACTTCGTGGGGGTCGGACGCACGCACTCCGAGAAATTCCTGGTCATCGGCCTGTCCTCCAAGGTCACCAGCGAGTACCGCGTGCTCGAAGCCGATCAGCCGAAGGGAGAATTCCGCACCGTGCTCCCCCGCCGCGAAGGCGTCGAGTACTCGCTCGAGCACGCCGTCATGGGTGATGACGACGTGTTCTTGGTGCTGCACAACGACGGCGCCCTCAATTTCGAGCTGGCGGCGACGCCCGTCGCCCAGCCCGGTGAGCTGACCGTGCTGGTTCCCGGCAGCGACACCACGCGACTGGAGGACATCGACGTCTTCGCGCGGTGGATCGTGCTGTCGTACCGACGTGACGCCCTGGCGCGCATCGCGATCCTGCCGATCACCCCGTCTGGACAGCTGGGCGAGCCGCACGAGATCGACTTCGGCGAGGAACTGTTCACCAGCGGCATGGGCGCCAACGCCGAGTGGGACCCGCCGGTCCTGCGCATGGGCATGGGTTCCTTCGTCACACCCTCCTCGGTGTTCGACTACACAGTCGAGACCGACGAGCTGACGCTGCTCAAGCAGACACCGGTGCTTGGCGGCTACGACCCTGCCGAGTACGAGCAGCACCGCACCTGGGCCACGGCCGACGACGGCGCCCTTGTTCCGGTCTCGATCGTCTGTCGAGTCGACACCCCGCGCGACGGCACTGCGCCGGGCCTGATCTACGGCTACGGCTCGTACGAGGCCAGCATGGATCCGGGATTCTCGGCGATGCGGCTGTCCCTCCTGGACCGAGGATTCGTCTTCGCGATCGCTCACGTGCGCGGCGGTGGAGAGCTCGGCCGGCACTGGTACGACGACGGAAAAATGCTGCGCAAGCGCAACACGTTCACCGACTTCGTGGCCGCATCGCGGCACCTGGTCAACGAAAGGTGGACCAGTGCGGACCGGCTGGTGGCCGAAGGGGGCAGCGCTGGCGGTCTGCTGATGGGAGCGGTAGCCAACCTCGCGCCCGACGCCTACTGCGGCATCGTCGCGGCCGTGCCTTTCGTCGACGCGCTGACCACGATCCTCGACCCCGATCTGCCGCTCACCGTCATCGAGTGGGACGAATGGGGCAATCCGCTGGAGGACCCCGAGGTGTACGCCTACATGAAGTCGTACACGCCGTACGAGAACATCGGCGCGCATCCGTATCCGGCGATCCTCGCCGTCACCAGCCTGCACGACACACGCGTCATGTACGTCGAACCCGCCAAGTGGGTGGCGAGGCTCCGAGCCACAGCGACCGGCGACGTGCAGGTGCTCCTCAAGACCGAGATGCACGGAGGTCACGGCGGCGTCAGCGGGCGATACGCCTCGTGGAAGGAACGCGCCTGGGAGCTCGCGTGGATCATCGACATAGCACGCAGTACCTAAGAAGCCACTGAGAGCGGAATCCCCCGGGTGTCATCTGCGTTGTGTTGAGTACAGGCCACAGATGGTCGAACCACAATGGGGAGGCGCCAGGTGAGTACCACCAGCAGGAGCACCAGCACCGAGGGAAAAGACAGCGTCGGCATGTACCTCGCCGAAATCGCTCGCACGCCCCTGCTCGATGCCGAGCGTGAAGTCGATCTCAGCAAGACCATCGAGGCAGGCCTGATGGCCCGACACCTGCTCGACACCGGACGCGTCGGACGTCGCAAGGGCGGCGCTCCGAAGTCGGCCACCGAGGAAGAGCTGACGTGGATCGCCGAGGTCGGCGAGCAGGCGCTGCAGGAATTCATCGCGGCCAACTTGCGCCTGGTTGTCTCGATCGCACGCAAGTATGGACGGTCGGCCATGCCCATGCTCGACCTGATTCAGGAGGGCAACACGGGCCTGATTCGCGCAGTGGAAAAGTTCGACTACGTCAAGGGCTTCAAGTTCTCGACCTACGCCACGTGGTGGGTCCGACAGGCCATCACCCGCGGTATCGCCCAACAGGCGCGCGTCGTGCGGCTGCCGGTACACGTCGTTGAAGAGCTCAACCAGGTCACGGCGGCACGCCGCAATCTGGAACGCCAGCTCGGCTACGACCCGGAGCCCGCTGAAGTCGCCCTCGAGCTCGGCATGGACGTCGACCGGGTGATCGACCTGATGGCGTGGGGACGAGATCACGTGAGCCTCGACTCCCCCGTCGACGAGGACGGCGACACGTCGCTGGGCGACCTGATCGCCCGCGAGACGGCACCGGGCCCAGACACACAGATCATCAGCGCAGAGACGCGCGACCTGGTCGCCCGTCTGGTGGGCCACCTCGGCGACCGAGAGGCCGACATCGTGCGGGCCCGCTACGGCCTGCTTGACGGACGCCAGCAGAAGCTCGCCGACATCGGCAAGCGGCACGGCATCTCAGCCGAGCGTGTCCGCCAGCTCGAGCGTGAGGCGCTCAACAAGCTGCGTCAGATCGCCGATCCGGATCTGGCCGCCTAGCACAGGCAGACGTCGCTACCCGGCGGTCTTGTCGACGAGCGTGCGCCACACCTCGTGAACATGTCCTGCCAGGTCGTCCACCGGGCCAGTGTTGTCGATCACCAGATCGGCGACGCTGACCCGTTGTTCGCGGCTGGCTTGGGCCGCGATACGCGAGCGAGCATCCTGCTCGGTCATGCCGCGCTGACTCATCAGCCGCTCGACCTGGACGTGCTCGGGGACGTCGACCACCACAACGACATCCATCTGGGCGGCCATGCCCATCTCGACAAGCAACGGATTGTCGTGCACCACGATCGCGTCGGCCGCGGCAGCTGTGGCGATCTGCGCTGCACGCTCCCCGATCGCGGCGTGCGTGATCGCCTCGAGGTCGCGGCGCGCGTGTTCCTCGGCGAAGACGATCGAACCCAGGGCCGCACGGTCGAGGGTTCCGTCCTCCAGCATGACATCGGCGCCGAATCTCTCCACGATGGCGGCGAGCGCGGGGGTGCCCGGCTCGACGACGTCACGCGCCAGCTGGTCGTAGTCGATGACCACGGCGCCCAGACGGGCCAGCTCAGCGCTGACCGTGCTCTTTCCTGAGCCGATCCCGCCCGTGAGCCCCACGGTCAGCGCCACAGCGGCATCCGTCAGCTCGAGGCGGAGTTGCCGTACGTGGTGACGTGCACGTGGTCCATGTGATTGGCCGTGGCGCTACCGCGATCCGACATGCCGCGCCAGGCACCCGACGTGGACGGACGCCAGATGCGCTGGCGCCAGATGAGGTACTCGATGCCGAGCTCGGCGCGGTTCGCCATCAAGAACTCGGCAACCTGGTTGCCGACTGCGGTGGAGTTCATGATGTCCAGCGCCTGTCCGGTGGCGTGCTCGCCGCGATTGGCGAGACCGCCGTAGCTGCTGATCTCCGGGAACTTGGCACAGACGGCGCGAAGCACCTTGACCGTGTCCGGCTGGAGCCCTCGCTCAGAGCCCGTGGGACACGGAACCGTGCCAAGGGGCGGCTCGGGCACCGGCGGCTGATCGACCGCGAGGTCCTTCGACGCTACCCACCGGGGCGCGCCCTTGTGCATGATCTGGGTCCAGTCGCCGGACTCCTTGCCCGTGACGTCGACCGAGTCGCGGAACTTGACCGTGGCCAGCTTCGGGGAATCGGGATCGGAGTCCGCACGGATCGCGGTCTTCTTCTTGGCGTAGCGAAGATCGGTGATCAACGCTTCGATCTCGGTGTCGTTGGGCAGCGGCGGACGCTCAGCGTCGCGGCTGACGGTGGTGGGAGGGGATGCCTCGGCCACGGCGAGAACGTTGGTGGAGGCCAAAGCGGACTCCGCGGGGTCTGCCGCCGGGTTGTCGACGACGACAGCCACTGCAGCGCCGAACATGGCCAACAGTCCAAGACCGGGGACCACGGCGCGCGCGACGGAGATCCGACGACGTCTGCGGTGCAGCACAGCTCGTCGGTTACCGGGTGATGCCACGGGGGAACCGCCTACGAGTGGGGGATGACCAGACGTGCCGCTTGGGGGCACCGGGGGGAAGACCGTCAAGTCAACCATACTGGACCCGGCGAATCACGTTGACGAATCACACCCTCGCGGCCGACGTGACCCATCTCTCCCCCACAGCCGCGAACCGCCCGACGACGAGGAGGCACGGTGCCCGTACCCGACGTTCATTCAGCCTCCGCGAGCGAAAGCGGCCAACGCCGCGTCGCCGGTGCCCTGGCGAGGTCCGGAGCACGTGAGGGCGACCGCGTCGTCCTCACCGTGCCCGGCTCTGCCGCATACGTCGACGTCGTGCTGGGCGCCACACGCTCTGGAGTCGTCCCGGTGCCGCTGGACCCACGACTCACCGACCACGAGCTGAACCGCATCATTCGCGACGTCGAACCCGGCATCGTGATCAACACCCAGGACCGGCTCGAGGCACTGTTTCAGGGACCCGAGCACGACCTGGCGCCATGGCCGCGGTGCCGGCCCATGCACTTCACGTCCGGCACCACCGGACAACCGAAGGGGGTGTGGTCCGGACTGTTGTCCCCCTCCGACGCTGAGGCGCTGGCGCTGGAAGAAAGGGAGCTGTGGGGCTTCGCGGACGGCGACATCGATCTGGTCGTCTCTCCTGTCTACCACTCAGCCCCTCTGCGCTTCGCGACGGGAACGCTGCTCGCTGGCGGATCGATCGCGGTGCTGCCACGCTTCGACGCTGCCGCGCTCGTCGACACGATCGAGGCGATCTCACCCACGTCGATGTTTTGCGTGCCCGCGCACCTGCAACGTCTCTTCGCTCATCTTGACGCCACCGGTGAGAAGATCGACGCCTCATCGTTCCGGCTGCTCGCCCACGCCGGGGCGCCCTGCCCGCTGCCGGTGCGGCAACGCGCCCATGAGGTGTTTGGCTCCAGTGTCGTCTGGGAGTTCTACGGATCGACCGAGGGGCAGTTCACCGCGTGCTCGGCTGAGGACTGGAGCGCCCATCCCGGCACTGTCGGTCGCGCTCGCGCCGGACGCACCATCACGATCGACGACGAGGGCCTGATCTGGTGCGCCGTTCCTCCCTGGGCGCGATTCGAGTACTGGAACGATCCGGACAAGACCGCGACCAGCTGGCGGCAGACACCGGACGGGCCCGCCTTCACCGTGCGTGATCTGGGCCGGGTCGAGGACGGCTTGGTGTACCTGGACTCACGTCGGGAGGACCTGATCATCAGCGGCGGTGTGAACGTGTACCCGGCCGAGGTCGAGGCAGCGCTTGAAGGCGTCGCCGGGCTGGTCGAAGTTGCCGTCTTCGGTCGTCCCGATGACCAGTGGGGCCAGCGGGTCTGTGCCGCCTTCGTCGGCGACGTCAGCGCGGACGATCTGCGGGCCCGCGCCGCCGAACGGCTTGCACCGCCGAAGCGTCCCAAGACCTGGGAACGGCTCCCGGCACTCCCCCGGACGGCGACCGGCAAAGTGCGTCGCGGCGAGCTAGCGGGGCCCGACGGCGCGCCGCCCCCGACCTCGCGCCCCTACTAGGCCGACGATCTGCTCGACCGACAGTCTGAGTTGTGCAACAGCTCCTCGGTCCGGACCAGTCGCTGACCGGTCAGTCACTACGACGAGCTCGTGCCGGTCTCGTCGCGGGATCGACGGGCGAAGGTGTGGAACCATGGCCCGCACGACGAGACCCCCCGACCAGCAGGTCGGGGGGTCTCGTTCGTGCGCAGGTGGCCAGTGACGACTACTGGTCGCCGCCGGTCAGCTTCTCGCGCAGGGCCTGCAGGGCCTCGTCCGAGGCGAGCGAGCCTTCCTGGACCGGAGCCGCGCTGTTGCCGTCTTCGTCGACAGCAGCCGATGCGGTGTCCGAGGAGTAGTTGCTCGCCTCGGCAGCCTCGACGCCAGCCTTCTCGGCATCAACGATCTGCTGCTTGTGCGCTTCCCAGCGCTCGTGAGCCTCGGCGTACTGCTTCTCCCATGTGGCGCGAGCATCGTCGAAGCCGTCCTGCCACTCGCCGGTCTCGGGATCGAAGCCGTCGGGGTAGATGTAATTGCCGGCCTCGTCATACGAGGACGTCATGCCGTAGAGCGTCGGGTCGAAGTCGTCTCCGACTGCGGCCTCGGTCTCGTTGGCCTGCTTGAGCGACAGCGAGATGCGACGACGCTCCAGATCGATGTCGATGATCTTGACCATGACCGAGTCGCCGATCTGGACGACCTGCTCGGGGATCTCGACGTGACGCTCAGCGAGCTCGGAGATGTGCACCAGGCCCTCGATGCCCTCCTCGACGCGGACGAACGCACCGAACGGAACCAGCTTTGTGGCCTTGCCCGGGACGATCTGACCGATCTGGTGGGTACGGGCGAAGTGCTGCCACGGGTCTTCCTGCGTCGCCTTGAGCGACAACGAAACGCGCTCGCGGTCCATGTCGACGTCGAGCACCTCGACGGTGACCTCGTCACCCACCTGAACAACCTCGTTCGGGTGATCGATGTGCTTCCAGGACAGCTCGGACACGTGCACCAGGCCATCGACGCCGCCGAGATCGACGAACGCACCGAAGTTGACGATCGAGGAGATGACGCCCTTGCGCACCTGCCCCTTCTGCAGCTCGGTGAGGAAGTTCTGCCGCACGGCGGACTGGGTCTGCTCGAGCCACGCACGGCGCGACAGGACCACGTTGTTGCGGTTCTTGTCGAGCTCGATGATCTTGGCCTCGATGGTCTGTCCGATGTACGGGTCGAGGTCGCGCACGCGGCGCATCTCGACCAGCGACGCCGGCAGGAAGCCGCGCAGACCGATGTCCATGATCAGGCCGCCCTTGACGACCTCGATGACGGTGCC
>NZ_JBAVCB010000005.1:0-6190 GCF_049586495.1 Aeromicrobium sp.
CTGTCGATCGGCTGCGGCCAGCGCGAGGGCGAGTGGACCAGACCGCGATCCCGGAGCCAGCACCGCATCGGTCACCTGGTGTCCGAGCAGCTGTTCCACAAGATGGCGCGCCGTCTCCACCGAGGCCTGCGTCTGGCGGGTCATCGGCATGCCTCCCAGACGGCCGCGAGGCGCCGCTGCCATCGCTCGTCGGTCTCATCATCTGCTGCGACCGCCGCGAAGGCGAACTCGTCCACGATCTGCCGACCGGCCGGCAGCATGCCGTCCACCGGCACCAGGGGCGAGGCCACGACGTCGCCGGACAGCAGCGACGTGGTGGCCAGCCCGCAGGCGTGGGGCAGCTCTGGCAGTGCGGCGGCCAGCGCGAGGCCGGCGGCCAGACCGATCGACGTGTCAACGGCGCTGCTCACCACCACGGGAAGACCGATCTGCTCGGCGATGTCGAGACAGACGCGCACGCCACCGAGCGGCTGCACCTTGAGGACGGCGATGTCTGCGGCCTCGAGTGTCTTGACGCGCAGGGGATCCTCCGCATGTCGGATGGATTCGTCGGCCGCGATCGGCACCTGCACCCTTCGCCGCACCAGCGCAAGATCCTCGACCGACGCGCACGGTTGCTCGACGTACTCCACACCGCGAGCCGCACGGTTCAGCGCAGCGATGGCGCTGGTGGCGGTGTCGACGTCCCATCCGCCATTGGCGTCGATCCGCAGCTGCCCGCCAGGCCCGAGGGCGTCGCGCACGGCCGCCACCCGGTCGAGGTCCTCCGACAGGCTCTGCCCCGGCTCGGCCACCTTGACCTTCGCCGTTGCGCACCCGCTGCGGTTCACGATGTCGGCCGCCTGATCCGGGCCCACGGCAGGCACCGTGCAGTTGACCGCGACCTGCTGGCGAACCGGCGCCGGCCACACTCGTTCTGCCGAGTCGAGCGCGGCGGCCAGCCACGGCACGCACTGGGCTGCGTCGTAGTCGAGGAAAGGGCTGAACTCGGCCCATCCGGCCGGACCGTGCACCACCATGCCCTCGCGACGGGAGATGCCGCGAAACCGCGTGGGCATGTCGATGGCAAACGTCCGGAACTGCACGGTGCCGACCCTACTGACCTGCGGACGTCGACGCGCGTGACTACGGTGGACAGATGACTCGAATCGCCATCGTGGGAGGCCACGGACAGATCGCCCAGCTGCTCATCACCGAGCTCGTCGCTGCCGGGCATCAGCCCGTGGCCCTGATCCGCAAGCCTGAGCAGAGCGCCGAGCTCGAGGCGATGGGCGCCGAGACGGCGCTGCTCGACATCGAGGCAGAGGGCGGCGAGAGATTCGGTGAGATCTTCGACGGCGCGGATGCCGTGGTGTTCGCTGCCGGTGGCGGCGCGGACGGCGACATCGAACGCAAGCGCACCGTCGACCTTGGCGGCTCGTTGAAGTCGATCGCCGGTGCGGGATTGGCCGGGGTCAAGCGGTTCGTCCAGGTCTCGTCCATCGGAGTCGACGACGACCTGCCGGACGATGTCGACGACGTCTGGAAGGCCTACGTCGAGGCCAAGCGCGACGCCGACGCAGCGCTGCGCAACAGCGACCTCGACTGGACGATCATCCGACCCGGCGCGCTCACCGACGACCCCGGCACGGGTCGGGTGGAGATCGGCCCGAGCGTCGATCGGGGCGAGGTGCCTCGAGCCGATGTCGCCGCCGTCCTCGCGGCCGTGCTCGACGATCCGCGCACGATCGGCCAGCAGTGGGTTCTGGTCGGCGGCAGCTCTTCGATCGACGACGCGATCAACGCGCTCGTGTGACCCGCTCGATCAGCAGCTGACGATCCACCTTCCCGCCGGGTAGCAGCGGGAGGACGTCGAGCAGGACCACCTCGCGCGGTGCCCAGGTGCGCGGCAGACCGGCGGACTCGACTTCGTCGCGGAGCACGTCGAGTCGCAGTGCGTCGAGGCACACCGCGTCGGTCGGCACGACGAAGGCCACCACCCTGCTGCCCCACTCGGCGTCGGGAACTCCCAGCGCCACCGCGTCGCCAACCTCGTTGATGTCGCGCAGAGCCTGGGTGACGGCCGGCAACGAGACATTGACGCCGCCGCTCAGCACCACCTCGTCGGCGCGCCCCGTGATGCGCAATCGCCCGTCGCCATCGATGTCCCCCAGATCCGCGGTCGAGAACCACCCGTCATGCAGCACCGCGGCGGTGCGGTCAGCATCGACGTAGCCGTCGAAGAGCACGTCCCCCGCGATCTGCACCTGGCCTCGCTCGTCGAGGCGCATGCGGACTCCGTCGAGCGGCACGCCGTCGTACACGCAGCCGCCGCAGGTTTCTGACATGCCGTACGTGCGCACCACCGTCACGCCAGCCTTGCGTGCTGCGGCCATCAGATCCGATGGCACGGAGGCTCCGCCGACCAGCACGGCGTCGAGCCGGGCCAGCGGTTTGGCAGCGTCGTCGCGCAGCAGCCGATGCAGCTGCGTGGGCACCAGCGAGGCATAGCGTCGCGACCCGACCATCGCGCCAACGGAGGAGGCAAGATCGTGATGATCATCGGCGAAGACGGGCTCGAGGTCGGCCAGCACCGAGCGCACGAGCACCTGCAGACCCCCGACGCCCGTGACCGGCATGGCCGACAACCATCCACCGGCGCCTCCGAGACGGTCCAGACTGGCACGCGCAGAGGCGAGCACGGCCCGATGCGACAGCACCACATCCTTGGGCGCCCCGGTGCTGCCCGACGTACGCACCACGAGGGGATCGCCCCCGTCGCGCACCCACGGCCGCAGCAGGTCCAGCACCTGGAGAGGCGACCCGGCGACAGGTCGCAACGAGGCGGTCACTCCCCGCTCTCGGCCGGACGATCCGTCGAGCGCTTGAAGTAGATCCACGGAAACCACATCGTGCCGATGCGCTCCCAGCCGTTGCGCTCCAGGCCACGCGCCGCGCGACTGCCCACGACGGCGCGGCAGTGGTCCCACTGCACGTCGGACTTCACGACGTCATGGAACATCGGGCCGAAACCGACCGAGTGCCATCCGCGCCGACCCCAGTCCGCCAGCGTGTCCATCTCGCCCATCGCCGTGAGCCCCACCAAGCGGCGACCCTCGGTGGCCTCAGGCGCGGGCTCCGAGAGACGCCCGAAGCGTTGCTGCGCGGCCTGACGCGACATGTCGAGCGACGACCCGATGGCCTCCCAGCTCCAGCCCGCGGCTCGGGCAGCCGTGACCGCGGCGCCGAGCAGGTTGCCCACTTCATCGTGGGCTCTGCGGGTGAGGACGACGAGGTCCAGGTGAGCCTGGGGATCGTCGCCCAGACGCTTCTCGAGCCCGGAGTCGAGGTGAGCGATCGCGCGGGCCACCACGTCACTGAACTCCGGGTCTGGTGGGTCATTCGGTGAGCTGCTCACGGCGTCAACACTACATTGACGTAGGTGGCGGTGACAGACTAGGTAGGTGACTCAGCCCGCCCCCAGTCCCGTCCGTCTGTGGATCGCGGGGGCCCGTCCGCGGACCCTGCCGGCCGCCATTGCGCCCGTCGTCGCTGGCACGGGAGCAGCCGCCCACGCCGACGCGGTCGTGGGATGGAAGGCGCTGCTCGCCCTCGGCGTCTCACTGGCGTTGCAGATCGGGGTCAACTACGCCAACGACTACTCCGACGGCATCCAGGGCACGGACGACAACCGGGTGGGGCCGCTGCGGCTGGTCGGCTCGGGCCTGGTGCCCGCCGGCCAGGTCAAGCTGGCTGCCTTCGCGTTCCTGGGACTCGGTGGCGCTCTCGGTGCGGTGCTGGCCGCCACCACCACCTGGTGGCTGCTGCTGGTCGGCGCCGCGGCCATCGCCGCCGCCTGGACCTACACCGGGGGGTCCAGCCCGTACGGCTACAAGGCGCTCGGAGAGGTGAGCGTCTTCGTCTTCTTCGGACTGGTCGCCGTCGTGGGCACGGCGTACGTGCAGATCGAGGAGATCACCGGCCCTGCGCTGGCCGGAGGCGTGGGGGTAGGCGCGCTGGCCTGCGCGATCTTGGTCGCCAACAACCTGCGCGACATCCCGACCGACACCGCCTCGGGCAAGCGGACGCTGGCCGTCCTGCTGGGTGAGAAGAACACGCGCCGATTCTTCACGGTGCTGGTCGCCGTCGCCGTGCTGTCACTCGTGTGGGCCTCGACCTTCACGTCGTGGGCGTTGCTGGGCCTGGTCATGACGCCGTGGATCATCCGCGCCCGGCAGACCGTGGCGTCAGGCGCGCTGGGCCCGGCACTCATCCCGGTGCTGCGGGACACCGGGCTGGCCGAGCTGGCGTTCGCGATCGGGCTGGCGACCGGCCTCGTGATCGGCGCCTGAGGTGCACGTCGCGGTGGTGTCCGACACCCACGGTCCGAGATTCTGGAAGTCGATGCCCGCGGCCGTAGCCGAACAGCTGCACGGCGTCGACCTGATCCTGCACGCCGGTGATGTCTGCACCCCCGGCGTGCTGGACGAGCTGGCTGCCTTCGCCCCGGTGCACGTGGTGCTGGGCAACAACGACGGACCCGACGTGGCGGCGTGGGGCGCGCCGGAAACCCTCGAGCTCGACCTCGACGGAGTTCGCGTCGCGATGATTCACGACTCCGGGCCGAAAGAGGGACGGGCCGGTCGCATGCGGGCACAGTTCCCCGACGCCGACCTCGTCGTGTTCGGTCATTCCCACATCCCGTGGGACACCGAGGAGAACGGGCAGCGACTGTTCAATCCCGGTTCGCCCACCGACAAGCGACGGCAGCCGCGCGGGACGATGGGGCACCTCAAGATCGACGGCGGCCGCATGGTGTTGGTCGAGATCCGTCCTGTCACAACCTGATCTCAGGAGGGTCGCGCAACGAGCCGACGTCACCCGGGCGGATGAGCCCCGTCTCGTAGGTGAACACGGCCAGCTGCAGCCGATCCCGTAGATCCAGCTTGTTCAGAAGGCGAGAAACATAGGTCTTGATCGTGGCTTCGCTCAAGAAGAGGTGCGCCGCGATCTCCTTGTTGGACCTTCCCGACGCGATGAGCTTGAGGACCTCCGCTTCGCGATCGGTGACCGTGGGCAGGTGCGCCGTCGGACTGGGAGCGGTCGCAAAGCGGTGAAGCAGTCGGCGCGTCGCCTTCGGAGCAAGCATCGCATCGCCCGCAGCCACGATCTCAACGGCACGGACGAGATCAGCCGGCGCGAGATCCTTGAGCACGAATCCCGAGGCACCAGCGCGCACGGCATCGTAGACGTATTCATCGAGATCAAACGTCGTGAGCATGAGCACGCGGGTGTCTGGCCGGTGCCGAAGCACGCGTCGAGTCGCTTCGATGCCGTCAAGTCGAGGCATGCGCACGTCCATCAGCACGACGTCGGGCAGCAGGGCGGCCGCCTGGCTGATCGCCTCGGCCCCATCTGCAGCCTCACCGACGACGTCGACTCCCGACTTCTCCAAGATCATGCGAAATCCCGCACGGAGCAGCTCTTGATCGTCGACGATCAGCACCGAGATGCTCACACCGGCTCCAGCGGCAGCACGGCCTCGACGACGAACCCGCGATCGGGCAGGGCCTCCGCCCGCATCTCGCCCTGGTACAGAGCAACCCGCTCGCGCATGCCGATCAGACCATGACCGGACCCACGTGGGGTGCGGGACGCTGCGCCATCATCGCGCACTCCGAGCCGCAGCTCGTGGTCAGACAACTCCACTGACACGCTGACCCACGTCAGATCTCTGGCATGTCGCTGGGTGTTGGTCAAGGCTTCCTGCACCACCCGATAGGCAGCGAGATCAAGCCCTGCTGGCAGATCTCGCGGCACTCCGCTCATGCTCAAGCTGACCGGAAGTCCCCGAGCCCGAGCGTCGTTCACCAAGGCTTCGACACCACCGAGACCCGGTTGCGGGTCGCGGAGAGCAACATCTTCTGGATCTCGCAGCATGGTCACAAGTCGGCGCATCTCGTTCAAGGCATCCGCGCCGGTCTTGCGAATCGTCTCGAGCGCTCGCCTCACCTGATCGGGTTCGTCCGCAACCAACGTCGTGGCACCAGCCTGCACCACGATCACGCTCATCGCATGGGCCACGACGTCGTGGAGCTCCCGAGCGACACGGGTGCGCTCGGCCGCGACGGCAGACGCCGCTTGCGCAGCAGCCTCGACCTCGATGTCGATAGCGCGACGACGCGACGCAGCTTCGCGATCGGCCATGACC
>NZ_JBAVCB010000006.1:0-11140 GCF_049586495.1 Aeromicrobium sp.
GCCGTGGCCCGGTCACGGGTCAGGGTGTCGGCGGTTGCCTCGCGCAGCGAGCGGTGCTCGGAGTACGGGTAGGCGTTGCTGGTCGTGTAGCCGTCGACGATCCAGACGACACGACCCTCGACCACCGCCGGGTAGGGGTCACCGTCGACGGTCAACCACGGGGCGACCTTCTCGACGCGGTCCCGCGGGTGCCGGTCGTACAGGATCTTGGACTCAGAATTCACGCGGTTCGACAAGACGATGTTGGGCTCAGCGAACTTGAAGGCGTACAGCGCCTTGTTGAACAACGAGCCGACCGGGACTCCGCCATCGCCGTCATAGATGTTGGCGTTGGCATTGGCCGGGGTGTCCTCGTCGGCGGAGTCGGACGTGGCGCCGCCGCGCGGGATGTCGACCTCGATCGGGGGCGAGCCTTCCTCGCGGCCCACGATCGAGTAGTCCGGCGAGTTCTCACCAAAGTAGATGCGCGGCGGCGTGGTGATGTCCAGCTCGCCGACCGGCGGAATGTCCTTCTCGACCCACACCGGCTCGCCCTGCGGGCCACGCTGGTTGCCGCGAGCGGCGATGACGCCGTAGCCGTGGGTGTAGACGGTGTGATCGTTCGCCCAGTTGCGCTGACTGTCCGGCAGCCCTGCCAGGTCGACCTCGCGGGCGGCGATGATGATGTCCTGGGGGGTCTCGTCGTCGCCGATCTTGTAGCGGTCGACGTCCAGGGTGGCAGGCACGGTGTAGTAACCACGCACCTGCTGGAGTTGCTGGAAGGCGTCCGAGATCAGCGTCGGGTCGAGCAGTCGGCTGCTGACCCGCGACTCGGCCGACTTGGTCAGCTCGTCGGGCGTCAGCGTGGTCTTGGCGGTGTACGGCCGTGACGTCGCATCCGAGACACCGTACGCATCGCGGGTCGCCTCGATGTTGCGGGCGATGTACGGGGCCTCCTTGTCCGGCTCCGACGGCTTGACCTGGAAGCCCTGCATGACGGCGGGCCAGATGCCGCCAATCAGCACCGAGGTGAGCGCCAGCATGCCCAGACCCATGGCGGGCAGCACCCACGAACGCACGAACACCGCGGCGAAGAACAGCAGCGCACACACCAGCGCGACGCCGATGAGGATGTTCTTGCTGGGAATGCGCGCGTTGGCGTCGGTGTAGGTGACACCGTCGACCAGGCCAGATGAACCGATCATCAGGCCAAAGCGATCGAGGTAGTACGAGATCGCGCGGGTCAAGATGGCCAGACCCACGAGGATCGAGACGTGGATCTGCGCCGGCCGGGTGAACTTGGGTCCACGGCCAGCCATCCGCACGCCGCCGTAGACGTAGTGCACGAACACCACAGCCAGCACGGCGAGAGCGATCATCGCGAAGCTGTAGGACGTCAGGAATCGGAACCACGGGTAGTCGAAGATGTAGAAACCGAGATCCTTGTTGAACTGGGCGTCCTTCTCCCCGAATGACGTGCCGTTGCGCCACAGCTTGTAGGTGTCCCAGCGGCTGGCGGCCACAGAGCCCGCGAACGCGGCCAACAACAGGCCGGCGATGATCAGCACCGGCTTGCCGATCGGCGTCAGGGCCGTGCGGTAGCGGACGGCCGGATCGTCGCGACGCATTGAGGGGTTGTCCGGACGCAGCCGGTACGCCAGGTAGACATTGGCGACCACGAAGGTTCCGAACAACAGCCCGAGCACGAGGAACAGGGTGATCCGGGCAAACAGCACCGTCTGGAACACGTCGCTGAAACCGACTGAACGGAACCACAGGCGATCTGACCAGATGCTGGTGAAGATCGAACCAAGGAACAGCAGCACTGCCAGGGTGATCAGGGTGGGGACCAGCACCCGACGCCCCGACTCACCGCTGGGCTGGCGCGGCTGTTGCTGGCGAGCATTGCCGAAGATGTCGCTCACGTGTCTCCTGCTTCGTCGACCCGCAGTTGCCTCGGGAGAATGACTCCGACTCTATGGCACCCGGCCAACCGTCACGGCTGCAAGGTCTGGCGGAGCTGGGCCAGCAGGCCTGGTACGAGGTCGGGACCCTCCAGCAGCTCGACGGCATCACCGTCGGCCGTGCGACCCCGAACTGCGGAATGAACCGCTCCCCCACGAGTGACGGCAGCAACCAGGCGCACCTCGCGCCGGTCAGGATGTTGGGCAGCCGCGGCCGCCATTGCGTCCGGATCGTCGGGCAGCTCTTCCTCGGCCTCGGCTGGCAGCATCAATCGCTCGACCACGACGGCGCATCCGATGACCGTGTCGGGCCAGCCGATCTCGGTGAGCAGCTCCTCCAGCTCGCGGCCGTCGACCGGCAGCTCCTGCTCGATGGAGGTGAACCCACCTGGTGACGCCTCTACTTGCGCTGCCAGCTCCGGCTCGCGCGCGATGAGGTCGACCGTCGGCACCAACGCGAACAGCCGGGCCGGCTGGTCCCAGCCGTCGGCGGCTACGTGCGCTTCGACCTCGAGAGCCGCTCGGCGCACCGGCGAATCAGGCATCAGCTGCACGACGGCACCTTCGCATTCGGATCCTCGGCCAGTAATTCGAGGGCATCGATCGCACCCTCCAGCGTTGCCACCCGCACCAGGCGAAGATCTTTGGTGTCACCATCCATCGCCTCGTCGCAATTTGCTTCGGGCACCAGGAAGATCGTGGCCCCCGCGGCGGCGGCCCCGGCGATCTTCTGCTGGATGCCACCGATCGACCCCACGACACCCTCGGCGCTGATCTCTCCCGTACCCGCGATCTTGCGGCCACCCGTCAGCGATCCGGGAGTCAGCCGGTCGTAGATGGCCAAGGCGAACATGGCGCCTGCGCTCGGTCCCCCCACTTCGCGGCCGACGTTGTTGTCGATGGTGATCGGGAAGTCGTACGTCGTGCCGAGGGTGATGCCGATGCGGGGGACCGTCGGATCGGAGCGATCGGCCTTGGTGATCACGTCCACGGTGCGCTCGGTCGAGCCGCGTGTGATGGCCAGCGACACGCTCTCACCTGGGTCTCGGACGCTCACCGCCTCCACCGCCGCCGCGGAGGAGTCGACCGCTGTTCCGTCGACGGCGCGGATCAGATCACCTGCCTTCAGCACATCTGCTGCGGCACCGTCCTTGGCCACCTCGGCCACCTCGGGCAGTCCGGGGACGACGTAGCCGGCAGCCCGCAGAGCGGCGACCCGCGAGGAATCCTTCGACCCGTCCAGCTGGGCGGCCGCAACGGCCTGCGAGTTGGCCGCCGTGCTGCCGTCGGGGTAGACGAGATTTCTGGGCACGACCGCTACGTCACGGTCGAAGTAAGCCTGCATCGCGTCGGTGAGACTGACGCGGCCGTCAGCCCGGGTGACCGACACCGTGGTGAAGTCGAGTTCGCCGGAGGTGGGGTAGGTCGTGACGTCTGAGCCGAAGGTGAACATGGGCTGGTCGCCGAAGTCGCCGAGCGTGTCGTAGGCCGGTCCGGGCTTCAAGGTCACGTACGGCACGGGCAGCAGCAACGCCACGCTGAACAGCACGATCAGGCTGAGTGCCGCGGTGAGGCGCAGGACATAGGTTCGACTCAGACCCATGGGGTCCGCATCGTTCGAGAACTCGTCGGCGTCGGACACGTGGCGATCCTAGTGAACGCTGCCGAATGGGCCGGGGGGACGCCTCTTTTCAGAGCCAAGCCTGGTCGCCCGAGGCGAAGGTCTGCTGCTTCCACACCGGCACCTCGAGCTTGAGCTCATCGATCAAGCGTCGGCAGGCCGAGAATGCCGCGGGGCGATGCCCAGCGGACGCCCCCACGACGACGGCGATGTCTCCGACGGCCAGGTCACCGATGCGGTGAGTTGCGGCCAGCGCGACCACGTCCTCCTCCGTACCGATTCGTTCGGCCACGTCACGCAGCCGATCCAGCGCCGTCGGGTGGGACGAATAGCTGAGGTCGCTGACCGGGTCGCCGCCGTCGTGATCGCGGACCGTGCCGATGAACAGGCAGGTGCCACCGGAGGAAGAGTCCGACACGGCGTGGTAGACCTCGTCGAGGCTCAGCGGGGCGTCCCGGATGTCGAGGAGGCGAACGATCGGCATGATCGCCCCATCGTAGGCCCTGGTCGCTAGGCTGGCCGTATGGCCGAGCACGACGACGATCAGCCGAAGAACCCGTTCGAAGGCACCCCCTTCGAGCAGATGTTCAGCGCGCTCGGGGGTGGCCAGATCGACATGAACCAGATCATGAGCCAGGTGCAGCAGATGTTCACGCCGCACGAGGGCAGCGTCGACTTCGGCGCGGCCAAGGACGTTGCCCGGCAGACGCTATCTGCAGCCGGGCCCGACCCGTCGCCCACCTCCGCCCAGCAGGGGGCTGTCTCCGATGCGGTTCGACTGGCCGAGAGCTGGCTGGACAAGGCCACCGACATCCCTCCCGGCGCCACCACCTCGGCCGCATGGAGTCGGGCCGAGTGGGTCGAGTCCACGTCAGAGACCTGGAATCTGTTGGTCGAACCGATCGCGGCCCACGTGGTGAAGGCCATGTCCGACGCACTCCCTGACGAGGCCCGGGCGATGGCCGGACCCCTGATGGGCCTGCTGACGCAGGCCGGCGGAGCCATGTTCGGCCAGCAGATCGGCCGGGCACTTGGTGAGCTTGCCGGCGAAGTCGTGTCGGTCACCGACATCGGCATTCCGCTCGGACCTCGCGGTGTTGCCGCCGTTCTGCCGGCCAACATCGCCGCGTTCGGCGAGGGACTGGAGCAAAACGAGGCCGACGTCCTGCTGTACGTCGTGCTGCGCGAGTGCGCCCACCAGCGTTTGTTCAGCCACTCCCCGTGGCTGCGATCATCCCTCGTCACCGCCATCGAGGAGTTCGGCCGCGGCACCCGCATCGACGTCGCGGGCATCGAGTCAAAGCTTCACCAGATCGACCCCATGCAGCCTGACCAGATCCAGGAAGCGATGAACAGCGGCTTGTTCGAGCCCGAGCGCACCCCCGAGCAGCAAACGGCGCTCGACCGCCTCGAGACGCTGCTTGCCTTCGTGGAGGGTTGGGTCGACGAGGTCGTCACGCAGGCCACCCAGGACACCATGCCGGCCGCGGTCCCCCTCGCCGAGGCCATGCGCCGACGTCGGGCGGCCGGCGGGCCCGCCGAACAGACCTTCGCGTCGCTCGTCGGCCTCGAGCTTCGGCCTCGACGACTGCGCGAGGCGTCCACTCTGTGGGCAGCCCTGCGCGACCGGCGTGGCACCGAGGCCCGGGACAAGCCGTGGACCCACCCCGACCTGATGCCTACCGCTGCAGATCTCGACGATCCACTCGCCTTCTCCTACGACGAGCCCGCCGATGCCGACGACGACTTCGACGCAGAGCTCGGCCGGCTTCTCGACGGCCCCGACGACACCCGGGCGTGACCCTGGACCTCCACGCCGATGCCACCCAGGCGTTGGCGGCGTGGGCCGCGCCTGACGACCAGCAGGAGCGGCTGCGCGTCCAGTACCTCGCGCACCTCGCCGAGCATCCGACGGCGATGCACCGCGAGTGCCACCCTGACCACCTCACCGCAAGTGCTGTCGTGATCGCCGGCGACGGTGAGCGAGTGGTCCTGACCAAGCACCGCAAGGCCGGACTCTGGCTGCAAACCGGCGGGCACTGCGAGCCGGACGACGTCACTCTCGCTGGCGCCGCCCTGCGCGAGGCCCAGGAAGAGTCCGGCATCGCCGGACTCGAGATCGACCCCGTGCCGCTCCTGCTGTCGAGACACGAGGTGCCGTTCTGCGGACCAGTGCAGCCCGCCTTCCACCTCGACGTCCAGTTCATGGCCGTGGCGCCCGATGGAGCCGAGCCCGTCATCAGCGTGGAGTCCGACGAGCTGCGGTGGTGCTCGGCCGACGACCCGCCCGAGCCCACGGATCAGGACGTCCGCGACCTCATCGCTGCTGCCAGACGACGCCTCGAGGTGAACGGGTCCGCGTGACCCACCCCGGGTCACGCCCGAGGAAGGCGGCAAGCCGATCACTTGCCGAGGCATCCGCGCCGACCTGGACGATCGGACCGAAGAACGCTGCCCGGGCCTCGTCGTCGACGAGCCGCTGCGCCAACCCGAGCACGTCGGCGGCGTGATCGAGCGGAAGGCCTGGCCGACCCGTCGCGGTGTCCAGATCCCAGGCGTGCGCCGACAGCTCGATGCTGCCACCGAGCGCAACCTCCGTGGTCGACCTTGCCTCGGCGTCGTCTGCTGGCGACTGGGCGACCACCGCGACCAGATGCACCACATGTGCGCGGGCCACCGCTACCGGGCCGGTCGCCGACCCTGGCTGGGCTGGTGATCCGTTGCCGCGAGACACGAGCTCGTCGGCCGCTTCGGCGACGTGGAGGACGAGGTCACGGACGCTCCACTTCGGGCACGGGGTGGGGCTCTCCAAAACCGACTCCTCGACCGCGGACAGCGAATCCAGCAGGCACGAGGCCGAACGCTCCAGCAGGGCGCGCGCGTCGCTTGAGTCATGCATCGGCGCTCTCCCCCTTCGTCATGTGCTCCCACAGCGAGGGCGGCAGCACCTCGCCGGTCTCGAGCATCGACTTGAGGTTCGCCACCACAGCCGGCCATCCCTTCGAGATTCCGGCGTACATGCCGGCATCTGGCACGTTCTCGTGCGTGACCGTGAGTCGGACCAACGCGTCGTGCGCGTCGATGTCGAACGTAACGACCGACGGACCACCCGGGGGTTGCTCGCCGTCCGGGCCGGAGAAGGTGATCGCGAGCCGTCGGGGCCGATTGCTCTCAATCACCGATCCGACGATGTCCGGGCCACCGCCGTCCAGCGGCAGATGCTCCCACGCGGATCCGGGTACCCAGTCCGAGACGTTGCGGTGATTCCAGTACTGCGCAGTCAGGTCGGCGTCGGTCAGCGCCTCCCACACCTGAGCGGCTGTCGCGCGGATGTAGGTGACGTGGACATAGGTCGGGATCGTGCTGCTCTCGCTCATGGCGATCTCCTCTGCGTGACGCTTGACGACGCTGAGCGCAGTCAAGCGAGGGCGGTCGAACGCTGAGATCCAGCGCTCCTGCATCTCGTGGATGGGGGTCAGGTTGAGCATGTGGACTCGCTCTCGCCCCCTCCTCACGACCGACACGAGGTTGGCCGCAGCCAGGATGTCCAGGTGCTGCGTCACGGACTGGCGCGTCATAATCAGGCGCTCGCACAGCTCGCCCAGAGTCTGTCCGTCCTGCTCGCGCAGTCGGTCCAGCAGCTCGCGGCGGGTGCCGTCAGCCAACGCCTTGAACACCTGATCGGTCGTCATGCCTTCATTATGCAGGTATTTGCCTGCATGACAACAGCGAGCTTCTACCGCTGCTGCCAGACGACGCCTTCGAGAAAGCCCTTGGCCCGCTCGGCATGGGGAAAATCGCTGAGCAGCGCCCAGAACCGCTTGCTGTGATTGGCCTCGATCAGATGCGCCAGCTCGTGCAGCAGCACGTAGTCGACGACGTCCTCGGGCATGCCCTGCAGGCGGTGCGACAACCGGATGCTGCCGTCGACGCTGGTGCACGAGCCCCACCGACTGTTCTGGTTGGTGACCCATCGCACCGAGGTCGGTACCGCCCGCCCGCCGAGCCAGCGGGCGGACAACTCATGCGCGCGCTGCACGAGCGCGTCGTCCGACGGGGCCCTCCGACGCTCGCGACGGTCGAGCCGCGCGACCAGGTCACGCACGTGCTCAGCTTCCTGCGCCCGCGTGAGATGGGCGGGCACCAAGACGATGGTCTTGTCGCCCTCGCGGTAGGCGCGCACCGTTCGCTTGCGTCGGGTGCTGCGTCGGATCTCGACCTCGGACATGTCAGCAGCCTACGGAGCGTTAGCTTTTCCACATCGCGCACGGCAATTCCCACATCTTGTCCCCAAACTTATCCACAACGGTGGAAAACAGGGTGCGACATTGTGTCGCTCAGTTGACCGCTCATTGCCGCGTTTTCACGCTCAGCACGCGTAGGCTTCAGCGTGACAGGCACCACACCCAGCCTGTGATCGATCGGCAAGGAGGCCGGAAGATGGCGGAAACATGGAGTGGCGAGTTCTACTGCGTCAAGTGCAAGGAAAAGCGCGAGGCGACTGGTGAAGTTCACGTCAGCGACAAGGGCACGAAGATGGCCAAGGGCATCTGCCCGGTCTGCAGCACCAAGCTGAACCGAATCCTCGGCAAGGCCTGACCCTCCCTTCTTCCCCAACACCTTCGAACGGGGACCCGACCATGTCGGGTCCCCGTTCGCTTGCCCGTGAACATCTCTGCAGCACTGTGGACGGACCAGGCCGCCGGATCGGTCGACCAGCCACAGTGACGCCATGGCCTCCCGTCGACCCATGTTGCGCCCCGGCGCGAGCGTGTTGCGGCGCGATGCCAGCCACCTGCAGGTCGGCACCTCCCCCGGTGTCGTGGTCTCCGACCGACCTGGTCTGCACCGCCTGTTGCTGGCGATCGACGGAGTGCACGGGCCCGACTGGCTGGCCGCACAGATTCCCGAGCTGGCCGACGACATGCCGGTCCTGCTGGAGCACCTCGCGGCGGTGGGCGTGGTGCTGGATGGCGCTCACTGCGACGGGCGTCGACCCGAGGAGGCGCGCCATCTGGCGCTGACCGAGCGCGACCCGGCCGATGCGCGTCTCCGGCACCGGTTGCAGGTCTCCCTGCACGCCGATCCGGGTACCCGCCAGCTCCTGGATGCGGCGGGCCACGTCCTGGAAGAGGCCGGCGTGCAGCGGAGCACGAACGACGACGCCGACGTGCTGGTGATCGCCTCGACCGGCGAGCCCGCACGCGGTCCATTCGTTCAGGCCGTACAACGTCGAATCCCCCACCTGACGGTGCGGCTGGATGAGGCGGTCGTACGGATCGGCCCGTTCGTGGTTCCCGGCACCTCGGCGTGCCTGGGCTGCGAAGACCTGCACCGCATCGACTGGGACCCGGCCTGGGCAGCTTTGCTGCCACAGTTCGGCCACCGCGCGGCCCAGCACAATCTCCCGGCTCCCGGCGCCGTGCTGCGGCACGTGGCAGCGGCTGAGATCGCTGCCGGGATCGTTGCCGTGGCCGATCGCCAGCGGCCCATGCATGCAGGGGTCATGGTGACGGTCGGACCAGGCTTGGGAGTGCGCCACGTGCGGCCCGTCGAGTTCCACCACCGCTGTCCGTGCGCGCTCTTGCCGCGAGCGTGATCAGGGGTGCAGGACTATTCTGAGGATGTGGCCGACTCAGACGACACAGAGCGTCGAGAGGGCCGTTCGCTCAGTGGCAGCGCGTTCTCCCGCACTGCCCGACTGGCCTCGCTGCCGGTCGGCTTCGCCGGCCGCACGACGCTCGGCCTCGGCAAGCGCATCGTGGGCACGCCAGCCAATGTCGTCCTCAGTGAGGTGCAGCGGCGCACCGCCGATCAGATCTTCTCGGTCCTTGGGCAGCTCAAGGGCGGGGCGATGAAGTTTGGCCAGGCCATGAGCATCTTCGAGGTCGCGCTGCCCGAGGAGCTCATCGGGCCATATCGCGAGACCCTCACGCGGCTGCAGGACGCCGCGCCGCCGATGCCCCCGAGCGTGGTGCACCGGGTCATGATCGCGGAGCTCGGCGAGCACTGGCGCGACTACTTCCAGACGTTCGACGACGTTCCGGCGGCGGCAGCGTCGATCGGGCAGGTGCACCGCGCGACCTGGTCCGACGGTCGAGACGTGGCGGTCAAGCTGCAGTATCCCGGTGCGGCGAAGGCGCTGATGGCCGACCTGCGGCAGATCTCCCGTCTGTCGCGGATGTTCGGCGTGCTCGTGCCCGGACTCGACATCAAGCCCCTGATCAAGGAGCTGCAGGACCGGGTGGCCGAAGAGCTGGACTACGGACTCGAGGCCCAGGCCAACGCCGCGTTCTTCGCGGCGTTCATCGACGATCCAGAGATCGTGATCCCTGAGCCGGTGCACCACACCGAGCGGCTGCTGGTGGCCACCTGGCTGGAGTCACCCCACTCCCTGGCCCACGTGATCGCCGAGGGAACGCAAGCCGAGCGCGATCACTACGGCGAGATCTACGGCCGCTTCATGTTCGCCGGCCCGCAGCGCGCCGGAATGCTGCACGCAGACCCGCACCCCGGAAACTTCCGCATCATGCCTGACGGCCGCATTGGGGTGCTCGACTTCGGCGCCGTGGCCCGGCTTCCCGATGGGCTGCCGGACGACATGGGTCGATTGATCCGGCTGAGCGTCGACGGCCAATTCGGCGATGTTCGGGTCGGGCTGGTCGAGCTGGGCTTCCTGCGGGCCGGCACGAAGCTCGATGCCGAGTCAGTGGGTCGCTACTTCGGTCCATTCGTCGAACCAGCCGAGCACGAGACCTTCACCTTCAGCCGTGAATGGATGCGCGGCCAGATGACGCGGGTCAGCGCTCCCAATGCCGAGGGCATGGGCACCGCCCTGCAGTTCAACCTTCCGCCGGACTACATGCTGATCCACCGGGTCTGGATCGGCGGCATGGGCGTGCTGTGTCAGCTCGGCGCGACAGCACCCTTCCGCCAGATCCTCATCGACTCGATGCCTGGTTTCGCCAGCACCGAGGGGCGCTAGGACGTCAATCGGCGGAGGCGACCAGCTCCAGCACGGGCTCGGCGTAGCGCTCGAGCTTGGCCGGTCCCACGCCGGGCACGTGACCGAGGGCCTCGACATCGGCTGGCTTCATCTCCGCGATCGACTGCAGCGTCGCATCGGTGAACACGACGTATGCGGGCTTGCCGATGTCGCTGGCCTCTCGGGTGCGCCAAGCGCGCAGATCTTCGTACAGCCCCTCGTCGTAGGTGGACGGGCAGTCATCGCACCGGCCACGCTGGCGGTCGATGACGGCCAGCACCTGGTTGCAGACTCGGCACTTGGCGACCTTGCGCTGCCGAGGCTGCTTGGCGGTCTGGCGCGAGGAGTGACCAGCAGGTAGCAGCGAATCGAGAAAACGGGTGGGGCCCCGGTTGCCGCGTCCGCCGAGCCGCCGAGCCGCGGCCCACGACACCATCAAGGTGTGCCTGGCCCGGGTGACGGCGACGTAGAACAGCCGGCGCTCCTCTTCGATCTCGGCCGGCGTCTGCGCGAACGGGCTGGGCACGGTGCCCTCCTGCATGCCGACGCAGAACACGGCGTCCCACTCCAGCCCCTTGGCCGAGTGGACGG
>NZ_JBAVCB010000007.1:0-2462 GCF_049586495.1 Aeromicrobium sp.
GGGCTGCCGGACCTCGGGCTGCTGCTGGCCGAGCGCCAGGACCTGTCGATGCTCGGAGCGCTGTCGGTGGCGATCCAGAACTCGCCGACCCTCGGCGACGCCATGGAGTGCACCTCGCGCTACCTGTTCATCCACGCGCGCGGCCTGAGCGTCGAGGTGGTCGAGGACCCGCAGGGCGCCGACGGCGTGATGGGAGTGCGGTACGAGCAGATCGGTCTCGGTGACGAGTACCGCCAAGGCCTGGACGTCGGGCTCGGCTTCCTGCACCGGATGATGCGTTTTCTGTTGTCGGGCGACTACGGGCTGCGCGGGGTGGAGCTGTCGCACCACCCGCTGGCGCCGGTGTCGCGGTACGAGGAGTTCTTCGGCGCCCGCGTGCTGACCGCCCGCCCGGCCGCGGTCCTGCGGGTGCCGGTCAGCCTGGCCAGCCGGCGGATCGACGAGGCCAACCAGGCGGTGCGCACCGTCGCGCTGGCCTACCTCGACCAGCACGGCCCCGCTCCCGGCCGCGGGGCCGCGGCCCAGGTGGAGGCCGCGCTCCGCCAGTCGTTGGGCACCACCACGGTGCAGATGGCCGACGTCGCCGCGCTGCTGGCGGTGCACCCGCGCACGCTGCAGCGGCAGCTGGACGCCGAGGGAACCAGCTTCGCGGCGATCCTCGACGAGCTGCGCCGCACGCGCGCCCGCACCTATCTGACGACCTCGGACATGCCGATGGGTCAGATCGCCGCCGCACTCGGTCTGTCCGAGCAGTCGGCGCTGAGCCGCAGCTGCCGGCGGTGGTGGGATCAGTCGCCCAGCGAGATCCGCGCCGGACGCCGGTAGACTGGCCTCGGACTTCGGCCGGTCACGCACCGGCGCGTGCACCACGTGCACGACCCCGAACGCACTGACCTGCGCCGACGACGGCGCCCGCCCCCCACCTCCGTCTGGAGCCCCATGTCCACCGATTCAGCCACGTCGCGCCGCGACGAGCACACCGTCATGAGCGCGTTGCGCTCGCCTCGCCGCCTGCGCATCGAGGTCCTCGCCGGCCTGGTCGTGGCGCTCGCCCTGATCCCCGAGGCCATCTCGTTCTCGATCATCGCCGGCGTCGATCCCCGCGTCGGGCTGTTCGCCGCCTTCACGATGGCGGTCTCGATCTCCTTCCTCGGCGGCCGACCGGCGATGATCTCGGCAGCCACCGGCGCGATCGCGCTGGTGATCGCACCGGTCATGCGCGAGTACGGCCTGGACTACCTGATCGCCACCGTGCTGCTGGGCGGAGCCATCCAGGTGCTGCTCGCGGTGCTCGGCGTCGCCAAGCTGATGCGGTTCATCCCGCGTTCGGTCATGGTCGGCTTCGTGAACGCGCTCGCCATCTTGATCTTCCTGGCGCAGCTGCCCTACCTGATCGATGTGCCGTTCCTCGTGTACCCGATGGTCGCCGTGGGAATCGCGATCATGGTGCTGCTGCCACGCGTCTTCACCGCGATCCCGGCGCCGCTGGTGGCGATCGTGCTGCTCACAGCCTTCACGCTCTTGGCCGCACTGACTCTGCCGGACGTCGGCGACGAGGGCGAGCTGCCCGACAGCCTGCCGACCCTCCTCATCCCCGACGTGCCGTTCACGTGGGAGACCCTCCGAATCATCGCGCCGTACGCGCTGGGGGTTGCCGTCGTGGGTCTGCTGGAGTCCTTGATGACTGCCAAGTTCGTGGACGACATCACCGACACGCACTCGGAGAAGACCCGCGAGGCTTGGGGCCAGGGTGCGTCCAACATCATCACCGGATTCTTCGGTGGCATGGGTGGCTGCGCCATGATCGGCCAGACGATGATCAACGTGAAGGTCTCGGGTGCACGGACGCGCATCTCCACGTTCATGGCCGGTGTCTTCCTGCTGGTCCTCGTGGTCGGCCTCGGCGACGTCGTGGCCATCATCCCGATGGCAGCGCTGGTCGCCGTCATGATCATGGTGGCCGTGGGCACCTTCGACTGGCACAGCATCGCTCCGGCGACCCTGCGGCGCATGCCGAAGAGCGAGACCTTCGTGATGGCGTCGACCGTGCTGGTCGTCGTCGCCACCGAGAACCTCGCCATCGGCGTCGGCGTCGGCGTGCTGGTGGCCATGACGCTGTTCGCCCGCCGCGTGGCACACCTGGCCTCGGTGGAGCGCGAGATCGTCGAGGACGAGCACGGTGGGGCCCGGGCGGTCTACACCGTCTTCGGCGAGCTGTTCTTCGCGTCCAGCAACGACCTGTACACACAGTTCAAGTACGCCGACGACCCGGACCGGATCGTCATCGACCTCACCGGTTCGCACGTGTGGGACGCCTCGACCGTCGCAGACCTGGACAGCATCACGACCAAGTACGACCGCAAGGGCAAGTCGGTCGAGATCATCGGCCTGAACGCGGCCAGCGCCTCAATTCACGGTCGACTCACCGGAGAGCTCGCCGCCCCCTGAAACTGCGCTTGGGG
>NZ_JBAVCB010000008.1:0-7830 GCF_049586495.1 Aeromicrobium sp.
TCCTCACCGTGGACGACGGAGACGTGGCGGTCGGCGCGTTCTGCCTCGGCGCGTTCGTTGAACAGGTCGGCTTCGACCCGGGCCACAAACCGTTTGAGCCAACCGCGCAGCTCGATGCTGGTGTGGGTCTGCGCGAAGGCGACGACCTTCGCGTCGAGCTTGGCGACTGAGGCCGGGCGGTGCAGCTTGTCGATGGTGTCGGCGATCATCGTGACCCGGTACGCGTCCACCACACCGTCGCCGAACGCCGCCCACACCGTCGGCGCCTGGTGTCGGACCGTGCCCGCGCACGACAGCCGGCGGTGGACCTGGCCTTCGGACAGGTGCATGGCGACAGCGATCTCCAGTGCGATCGACCGCAGCTGCGCTTGCCGCTTGAAGTACTCCGACGTCTGCGTGTACTCGGCCGCCAGGCGGTCTGAGAAGGCCAGCATCTCGGCCCACTCGGCGTGCTCAGCCCGGGCTCGGGAAGACGCGGAAGCAGTGAGTCGCTGCACCTGATTTCCCTGCGATTGCTGCATGTACTCAACCTAGACGAGGGGTCTGACAGCCTCTTTTCTTTCACCTCCAGGTTGTCCACAGGCGTGTCGGATGGCCGACCTTCACTCACCGGCGCGAGTGCCTCCCTGGAGTTGAGATAGATTGACCGCATGAAGTCGAATCTGATCTCCTTCGCCGCCTCCGAGGAGCAGTTGCGCGACATCGGCATCGAACCGTGGGTCGTCGGTGCCATCACGCTCGGCATCCTGTTCGCCCTGCTGCTGATGCTCTTGCAGTTCGGCAAGGGGCGCGAGCACTCCTGAGCACGACGCCGGAATCTTCGAGCGCCGCACCGGTGATGTCTTCGCGATCCGATGGAGGCCGCCGACGCATCGGGGTGATGGGCGGAACCTTCGACCCGATCCACCACGGCCACCTCGTCGCGGCCAGCGAGGTGCGGTCGTTCTTCGACCTCGACGAGGTCGTGTTCGTCCCCACAGGCGAGCCGTGGCAGAAAGTCGATCGTGACGTGTCCGAAGCCGAGGACCGCTATCTGATGACGGTCATCGCGACTGCGGCCAATCCGCACTTCGCGGTCAGCCGGGTCGACATCGACCGCGACGGCCCCACCTACACGATCGACACCTTGCGCGACATCGCTGCGCAACAGCCCGACGCTGATCTGTACTTCATCACCGGTGCCGACGCCATGGCTGCTCTGCTCACCTGGCGCGATCACGACGAGCTGTTCGCGCTGGCTCACTTCGTCGGCTGCACGCGCCCCGGTCATGAGCTCAACGAGTCGTCGCTGGAGGGACTGCCCACCGACCGCATCACCCTGCTGGAGATCCCTGCCCTCGCCATCTCGTCGACCGACTGCCGCGCGCGGGTCCAGCACGGCGAGCCGGTCTGGTACCTGGTGCCCGACGGCGTCGTCCAATACATCGGCAAGCACCGCTTGTACCGGTCGGAGGGGTCCTCATGACGGCCACCGACCGTGCCGTCGAGCTGACCCGAGCGGCTGCAGCAGCTGCCGACGCCAAGCTGGCCACGGACATCATCGCGTTCGACGTGTCCGAGCAGCTGGCGATCACTGACGTGTTCTTGCTGTGCTCGGCTGCCAACGCCCCGCAGGTTCACGCCGTCCACGACGCGATCGAGGACGCACTTCTGGCGATGGGTGCCAAGCCCGTGCGACGTGAGGGTCACCGTGAGGCCCAGTGGGTCCTGCTGGACTTCGCTGACATCGTGGTGCACGTGCAGAACGTGGAGATGCGCGAGTACTACGCGCTCGAGCGGCTCTGGAGCGATTGCCCCGTCGTGCCCCTCTCGTGAGCAGTCGGCAGGTGGTGCTGTGGCGACACGGGCGCACTGCCTGGAACCTGGCCGGTCGGGTGCAAGGGACCAGTGACATTCCGCTCGATGACGTAGGCCGCCAGCAGGCGCGCGTCGCGGCGGAGCAGCTGGCGATGATGCGCCCGGCCCGGGTCCTTTCCTCAGACTTGTCTCGGGCGCTGGAGACGGCGCAGATCCTCGGAGACCTGATCGGCGTCGAGGTCGAGACCGACGTCCGCTTCCGGGAGATGCACTTCGGGGCTCGCGAGGGGCTCACCTGGCACGAGGCCTGGCAGAAGTTCCCCGAGGGTCTGCGTGCCTGGGTCGAGGGTGACGAGACGCAGATCCCCGGCAGCGAGACCCACCAGCAAGCCGGCGAACGCTTCGCCGAGGGCCTGCGCGAACATCTCGAAACCGGAGACGACGAGGTCGTCGTGGTGGTGGCACACGGGGGAGTGCTCCGAGCGGGGGCGTGCGCGTTCTTGGGCTTCCACCTCGCGCAGTGGCACCTGTTCGGCGGTCTCAACAACTGTTCTTGGTCCGTGCTGGAGGAGTCCCGCCACGAGGAGTGGGCGAGGTGGCGAATCACCGAGTGGAACGCCGACAGTCTTCCGCGCCCCATCCTCTCCGACGACGACTGAGATGGCTGGGGGCCGATTGGGACACGGCGGCCGCCTCCGCTAACATGGTGCGGTCCCCGGGGCATTGGCGCAGTTGGTAGCGCGCTTCCATGGCATGGAAGAGGTCAGGAGTTCGAATCTCCTATGCTCCACGCGACGTGAGGCCCGGCTGTTCATCGGCCGGGCCTTCGTCATGGGATGTGGCGTTCGGCTCGCGTGGTCGACCTGACCGCCTACGCTGGGCCTGGTTGTCGTCTGAGAAGGGTTCCGTGCACCGTGCTTGCCCGTATCACCTTCGGCGTCGCAGCCATGATGGTCGGGGTCCTCGTCGTCGGCTCGTACGTGGGTAGTGAACGTGGCCGGGCCAGCGCGTATCCGACAGCGACCGGCGAAGCCGGTCCGCCGGGCCTGAGCCAGTTCTATCGCCAAAAACTCACGTGGACCAGCTGCGGCGCCGCGATCTGTACCTGGGTCACGGTGCCCGTTGATTATGATGCGCCCCGCGGCGACACGCTTCGTCTGCGGCTCAAGCTGCGGCCTGGCGGCTCAGGCGGGGGAGAGCGGCACCTGTTCGTCAACCCGGGAGGACCGGGTGGCTCAGGAGCCGCGTTCGTGTCTGCCTTCACTGCCGCGGCCTCGGACGGCCTGAAGAACGACTTCGACGTCGTCGGGTTCGATCCTCGAGGGGTGGGAGAAAGTCAGCCGCTCACGTGTCTGACCCCCAAGTCGTTCGACAAGCTGGTGGCGATTGATCCGGCGCCTGAAGGGGCCGAGGAGGTCGCTGAGCTCCAGCGGGGCTTCCGAGCCGTCGGACGGGCGTGTGTCGCGAAGTCCGGCGCGCTGGCCTCCCACGTGTCGACCGCTGAGGTCGTCCGGGACTTGGACATCCTGCGGGCCTTGATGGGAGAGCGGACGCTCGACTACTACGGCGCGTCCTACGGCACGCAGATCGGTGCGACCTACGCGGATGTGTTTCCTGAGCGGGTCGGCAAGATGGTTCTCGACGGCGCGGTTGATCCCTCCCTGTCCAAGGAACGCCAGAGTTTTGGGCAGGCGAAGGGATTTCAGCGAGCGCTCACTGCCTTCTTGACGTGGTGCGTCCAGACGGGGCAGTGTCCGCTGGGTCCAGACCGCGCCGCAGCCGAGGAGTCGGTCGTGGCGCTGCTGGACTCACTGGACCGAAAACCAATCGAGACCCGGGGTCAGCGCGACCTCACCAAGGGCAGCGCTGTCTACGGCATCGCGTACGGCCTCTACTCGCGCGATCTGTGGACGGTCCTGCTCAACGGACTCGATCGCGCTACGTTCGGCGACGGTTCGGTCCTGCTCCAGCTCTCTGATCGCTATTTCCGCCGGCGGTCTGATGGAACCTATAGTGACAATGGCTCTCAGGCCCTGTATGCGGTTCGGTGCCTTGATTACCCGCAAGCGCCGACTGACGCGCAGATCAGCGCGTTGATTCCGTCCTACGAGAGGGCGTCGCCTGTGTTCGGTGCAACGATGGCCTGGAGCGCGGCCGAATGTCAGGAATGGCCAGCGGCATCGGATGACCCGCAACTGCCCATACGCACCACCGATCTCCCCCCGATCGTGGTGATCGGCACGACCCGCGACCCCGCGACCCCGTATGTCTGGGCCAAGGCGCTGGTTCGCCAGCTCGACCGAAGCGTGCTCGTCACGCGGCGCGGTGACGGCCACACGGGGTACGGCGTCGGCAATCGATGCGTTGATTCCGTGGTGGACCGCTACCTACGGTTCGGCGAAGATCCTGACTTCACCGTCACGTGCCCAGAAGGCGCGTGAGGATGTCACCGACCCACAAGCATAATGGCCTCATGAGGACCCGTTTGAGGGCTGTGACGCTCGCGACGGTCGTTGCGGGTCTAGTCTTGACAGCATTGACCTGGGCAGTGGTTGAGTCGCCGGACGAGCGCCGACAGATCGCCGCTGCCGACGCCGCCGCCGCGAAGTTTCGCGTACAACTCGACCGGTTCATGGCCGGTGCCGTGTCCCTCGTCGCGGATCAGTACGACGAGGACGTCGACGACTATCGAGCGCTGCTGAAGGTGGTGAACACGCAGCTCGAGGCAGTGCCGAGGATCGACGAAAAGGGCACGACCGCCTACGGCCGACGTCAGAGCGACGACTACAACGCCGCGAAGCGGCGAGATGCGTTCGTGACGAAGCCGCTGCGCGATCTCTCGTCCCATCTCGAGCGGCGAGCCATTCCGGATGCGGCGTTTGCCGCTGCGGCACACAAGCTCATTCGGCTCGACCCGGCAAAGCTCCTGGGGCCCGGGCCAGTGTTCAACGGTGCACCGCTTCTGGACAAGGTGGTCCCGGCGTACCGCAAGGCACGCAAACGTCTCGCACGTCAAGAAGCGCCCGAGGGGGCAGAGCTCCTCCAGGCCGATCTCCTGACCTACGCCGACGACGTGATCGATATGAGCAAGAACGGTGCCGCAAAGATCGACGTCGGCGAACCATTCTATTTCCAGCTCGCAGATCGGCAGGCTGGCCTCAACAAGCGAGTGGTGGCGGTTGAGTCGATCATGCAGATCGAGGTGGGGGATGAGGTGGATTTCTTGGCCCGCAACAGTGACTTCACGGGGTCTTAGTCGTTGGGGTAGATGAGGCTGGTGTGAAGCAGCTGCCGAGCAGTGGTTTCCGTCACAGCTTGGACGCCGGTTGTGTTACCTTTCTCAGGCGTTCGGGGTGGTGAAATGCCCCGTAGCGCACCAAATTCTGTGCGAAGCAACCAGTAAAGGGAAACTTGATGAAGATCCGCAAGGCGAACACGGTCCTCGGGACCCTCCTCCTGGCGAGCATGTCGGTGGGAGTGGCCGGACCCGCGTCGGCAGCACCGGTAGCGGACTACTCGACCGCGACGATCTGCGGCGAGAGCACCGACACCTCGACGGACGCCACGGACGCCACGGACGCCACCGACGCCACGGATGCGACTGACGGCACGGATGCCGACACGGATGCGACGAACGCGGTGGACGCCACCAGCGGTCAGTCGCCGATCGATGGAACCCTCATCACCGCGACCGCCGTCGACGCGGTCAACAGCCCCAACTCGGTGGGGGTGTCGACCGCGATCGATGCCGCCACCGGCACCCTGACTGACGGAACGCTCATCACCGGCACGGATGCCGACGCAGTGGCAGCCACGATCTCGGTGGGCATCTCGACCATGATCGATGCGGTGACTGGCGCCACGACCGACGGAACGCTCATCACGAGCACCGACGCTGACGCGGTCGCAGCGACGGTCTCGGTCGGTACGGCGACGGCCCTGGATGCCACGACTGGCGCCACGACCGACGGAACGCTCATCACGAGCACCGACGCTGACGCGGTGGCCTCCACGGTCTCGGTCGGGACCGGTACCGACCTGGATGCCACGACAGGTGTCGAGACCGACGGCACCCTCATCACGAGCAACACCGATGTCGACGCGGTGGCCTCCACGGTCTCGGTCGGGACCGGTACTGACCTGGATGCCACGACCGGCACCTCGACTCCTGGAGGAGCGGTTGCCGCGCTCGACCTCGACGCGGTTTCCGGCACGGTGGCCACGGTGGGCGCTCTTGATGGCGGCGTGGCTACGGCCGGTGCGCTTGACGGTGCGTTGACCTCGGGCATCACCGCCAATGACGGTGGAGCTGGAGTTGTCGGCACGGCGTCGCTGATGGGCGCAGTGAACCTCAAGACCGCCGAGGAGTGCGAGTCCGACGATTCGGCACTGCCGGACACCGGTGGGTCGAACCTCGCGATCCTCGCTTTTGGCGCCCTGTTGGTCGCCGCTGGAGGTGCCGTCGTGGCCGCCGCCGGCCGCCGCCAGCACATCTGATCACGATCCGCCAGTACACCTGAACAAACATCGCCTCACGCTGTTCACCGCTCAAGCACCTAGCGAGCGGTGGACAGCGTCTGGCACGTGAGGACCTCGCCCGTGGACAAACCTGCTCCGTCCCCGCATGCAACCGATGTTCCCAACGCAACGCGTCGGGCCGTCGTGCTGGGGATAGCGGTCCTGATCATGGTGCACTCGTTCCTCATCATGGTGTGGGTCATGCCGGTCAACCCGATCCGTGATGCGGTGGGGCAGCAGCGCGTCGCCGCCTACATCAATCCCTATTTTGAGCAGTCCTGGTCGGTCTTCGCTCCCACTCCGCGTCGGGGTGGCGAAAATGTGTTGGTGCGTGCCTACTACGGGAACCTCGAGGGATCGAAGGAGACCGACGGTTTGGTCACTGACTGGTTCGACATCACCGCCGACGAAGACCGCCGCATCACCTACCTCGTCAATCCGTCCCGATTCCACAGCGCCACGCGCCGGTTGGGCGGAAACATCAACTCAGGCGTCTCGTCATTCAACGCAAACCAGCGGAAGCTCATCGCGGGCAACTACGCGCCCAGTCCGCGCAGCGAGCTGGCGGCCAATCTCGCCTCGGTGAACACCAATGGCCCGGTGGGGCAGGCCAACATCGACGCCTACATTCGCAACGACGAGATGCTCACGCGCTTCGCCACCATGTACGCAACGGCGCGCTGGGGCGACGGCGTGACCGCCATCCAGTTCCGGGTCGGTCATCGCAGTGTGCCCAACTACTCAGTACGCAAGACGGTGAAGTTCCTGGACGTGCCGTTCAGCTACTACGTGTTCGGATGGCGCACCGCGATGCCGGGCAACGCCGATGCTCAGGCCGCCTTCGATGCCTACGTCGACAGTGCGCCACAGCGTGTGAGCGGAACGGGCAAGTGACCATGACACAGACTGACGTCGAGGACCAGCCGACCACCGAGGTCGCGACGGCGCGGCCCTCGATGGTGTCCCGCGCCCTGGACCTGATCATTGGCTGGTACGTCACAGCAGAGGCATGGCTCTTCGAGGACAAACGAGCGCTCCGCGGAGTTGCCCTCGCGCGAATCCTCGCTGGCATGTCTGTCTTCGGAATCTATGTGACGAATTTTCGCGTTCGTCATCTGCTCTTTGGGCAGGCCTCGGTGTGGAACAAGCCACTAGCCGACCAGAGCGAGTTCGCGCCGCCGCGCCTTGTCGAAAATCTCAGCAACGGTGCGCTCACCATCTACTACCTGGGCGTCTTGCTTCTCGCCCTGTTGTTCATCCTCGGATGGCACACCCGTCTGGTGGGTCCGCTGATGCTGATCGCCGAGGTGTCGCTGATCGAGCGCATCCCGATTCTCGGCGACCAGGGAGACAACATCCTCCGCGTCGGACTGATTCTCCTGATGTTCATGCACACCAGCGAGTACTGGTCTCTCGACGCCAGGCGGCGCGCGCGCGTGCCAGCCGTCGCGTCCGAGTCGCGCGACCCCGTCGCCCGGATACAGACAGCGTTGCGTAACGCATGGAACAGTCACC
>NZ_JBAVCB010000009.1:0-3861 GCF_049586495.1 Aeromicrobium sp.
GGATCTGGAAGAGCACGACGTCCAGATCATCGTGGCGCCGTCCTTGGCCAACATCGCCGGCCCTCGAGTTCACGTTCGGCCCGTCGCAGGGCTGCCGCTGCTGCACGTGGAGCAGCCGGCGTACCGAGGTGCGGCCCGCTGGATCAAGATTGTTTTCGATGTGGTGGGCAGCGCCGTCCTGCTGATCATTTTCTCCCCGGTCTTCCTCGTGGCAGCCGTGTGGATCAAGCTGACCACCCGCGGTCCCGTGTTCTACCGGCAGGAGCGGGTTGGCCACGAAGGACGCACCTTCGCCATGATCAAGTTCCGGTCGATGGTCGTTGGCGCCGACGCGATGCTCGAGCAGCTGGAGGCCGACACCGGCAACGAGGTGCTGTTCAAGATGCGCGACGACCCGCGCGTCACCCGGGTGGGGCGGCTGCTGCGTCGTACCTCGATCGATGAGCTCCCGCAGCTGATCAACGTGCTCAAGGGAGACATGAGTCTCGTCGGCCCGCGCCCGCCGCTGGCGTCCGAGGTGTCCGGCTACGCCACCGAGGTGCACCGGCGGCTGCTTGTTCGGCCCGGCATGACCGGCCCGTGGCAGGTCTCGGGTCGATCTAACCTGGGCTGGGAAGAGTCGGTGCGTCTTGACCTGTACTACGTGGAAAACTGGTCGATCGTCGGGGACGTGCTGATCTTGTGGAAGACTTTGCGGGCCGTGGTGTCTTCAGAGGGAGCGTACTAGTGACCGATGAAGCGCCCGACTCCGTTTCCAACGGCTTCGCCGATCTGGGACTGTCCGACGAGATCGTGACGACGCTGGCGCGGCTGGGGTACGAGACCCCCACGCCGATCCAGACGCAGGCCATTCCCACGCTGCTGTCCGGCCGTGACGTCGTCGGCCTGGCTGAGACCGGAACCGGCAAGACCGCCGCCTTCACGCTGCCGATGCTGCAGCGGATCGATCCGCACGCCGCGCACGTCCAAGCCCTCGTCCTCGCTCCCACGCGTGAGCTTGCCCTGCAGGTGTCAGAAGCCGTGCGCTCCTACGCGCAGAGCATGCCCGGTGTTCGAGTGCTGCCGGTGTATGGCGGCCAGGGCTACAACGTGCAGCTGGCGGGCCTTCGCCGCGGCGCGCACATCGTGGTCGGCACGCCGGGCCGGGTCATCGACCACCTCGATCGCGGCAGCCTCGACCTCAGCTCACTCGAGGTTCTGGTGCTCGACGAGGCCGATGAGATGCTCAACATGGGCTTCGCCGAGGACGTCGAGCGGATTCTGAGCGGCACGCCGGAGTACAAGCAGGTGGCGTTGTTCTCCGCCACCATGCCTAAGCAGATCCGGGCCATCGCGAAGAAGCACCTGCACGACCCGGCCGACATCTCCACGCCCAAGGCCACCACGTCGACCACTTCGGTCCGCCAGCGTTGGATCCAGGTTTCGCAGCACCACAAGGTCGATGCCCTGACACGGCTGCTCGAGGTCGAGACCGGCGACGCCATGCTGGTGTTCGTCCGCACCAAGTCAGCCACCGAGGAGCTTGCGCAGCGACTCCGGGCTCGCGGCCACAATGCCGCGCCGCTGAACGGCGATCTTGTGCAGGCCCAGCGCGAGCGTACCGTCAGCCAGCTCAAGGCCGGCGCCCTCGACATCATCGTTGCCACCGACGTCGCCGCGCGCGGTCTGGACGTCGAACGCATCACGCACGTGGTCAACTACGACATCCCGCACGACACCGAGGCCTACGTGCACCGTATCGGTCGCACCGGCCGCGCTGGTCGCACGGGCGACGCCATCTTGTTCGTCACCCCGCGAGAACGCCGCATGTTGCAGGCCATCGAGAAGGTGTCAGGCCGGCCCGTGGAGCAGATGCCGGTGCCCTCGGCCGAGGAGGTCAACGAGAGCCGCACGTCGCGCTTCTCCCAGACCATCACCGACAGCCTGGGCTCGCCGCAGTTCCACGCCTTCCGGGGCCTGGTCGAGCAGTACGCCACCTCCAACGAGGTCAGCATGGCCGATGTCGCCGCCGCGCTGGCCGTCATGAGCCAGGACGACAAGGACTTCTTCCTGAGCCCCGACCCGCCCAAGGCGGAGCGTCGAGAACGTCCCGATCGACCCGAACGCACCGAGTGGTCCGAGCGTCCACCGCGCAGTCGGTCCGAGCACTCCGCACCACGCGACGGCCGCGTCGCCTACCGGTTGAACGTCGGCAAGCGTCACAAGATCGGCCCGTCGTCGGTGGTGGGCGCCTTGGCCAATGAGGGAGGCCTGAAGCGCTCCGACTTCGGCCGCATCACGATCGGGCAGGATCACACGCTGGTCGAGCTGCCGGCCGACCTGCCCCCGGCCGTGTTCGAGGCACTCGAGCGCACGCGCATCTCCGGGCGCCTGATCGACATGCGCCGCGACGACGGTCCGCCCATCCGTCGCACCCGTGAGGACCGCAAGCCCTATCAAGGCAAGAACAAGGGCGAGGGCGGACCCCCGCAGCGCAAGCCGAGGCACGGAAAGAGCTGATCGATGTACCGCCTGAAGAATGCAAGGCGGCGGTACGACTGGGGATCCGAGACCGACATTCCTGCGTTCGCCGGCGAGCCCGGCGACGGCATGCCGGTGGCCGAGGAGTGGATGGGCACGCACCCGCTCGGGGAGTCGCTGGCCGTCGAGCGTGACGGCGTGCTGGTCCCCTTGTCGACAGTCAGCGGCGAGCTGCCGTTCATGTTCAAGATTCTGGCTGCCGCGCGTCCGCTGTCAGTCCAGGTGCACCCGTCGGCGAAGATCGCCCGGGCCGGTTATGAGGCTGAACAATCCGCCGGAGTGCGGCTCGATGACCCCGCTCGTACGTTCAAGGATCCCCACCACAAGCCGGAGATGGCGTACGCCCTGACCACCTTTGACTCACTGGTCGGATTTCGCCCGACCGCCGAGATCCTGCGCATCCTGCACGGGCTCGACGTGCCGCTGGCTCAGCGCCTGGCTGGTGTGCTCACGGCCGATCCGGGATTTGCGGGCATCGTCCGGCTGGTTGAGGACGTCCTGTCCGGGGGGGCGACCCGGGATGCCGTCGATGCGATCGTGGCCGCCTGTGCCGATCTGGTGAGCCGCGGCATCGACATCAAGCGGGCCTACGCCACGGTGGTCGAGGTCGCCCACGACCACCCCGGCGATCCCGGCGTCGTCATCGCCCTGCTGCTCAACCGACTGACCCTGCAGCCCGGCGAGGCCGCGTTTCTCGGAGACGGCATCATTCACGCGCACCTGCGGGGCATGTGTCTGGAGATCATGGCCACCTCCGACAACGTGCTGCGCGCTGGCCTGACCTCCAAGCCACTGGACCCCGTCGGGCTGGTCGAGTGCCTCGACGCCGGCATGTCCCGGTTGGCGCGGGTCACGCCCATGTTGTTCGGCGCCTCCATCGACGTCTTCGCCCCCGACGTCCGCGAGTTCGCGTTGGCCGTCGGGCAGTGCTCGAATGGCGAACCTGGTGGCATCGAGCTGCCGCCGTCCGAGCAACGCATCCTCGTGTGCACCGGGGGAGACGTCCAGGTCGTCAACGCCGCTGGCGAGCAGCTGGCGCTGAGCCGTGGTCAGTCGATGTACGCAGGGCCGGACGACGGCACGCTGCGAGTCGTAGGAGTCGGCGAGGTCGCGCAGGCGTATCTGCCGCCTCCGGACGAGTCCGACGCAGAGGCGTTGCTGATCGACCTCGTCTGAACTGTGGACATCTCGGCGGTATCAAAGTGGTTTGTCAGACCCCTGCTCTAGGTTTGATATATGCGGCAATCGCAGGGGAATGACGAGCAGCGACTCACCGCTGCCGCGGCTTCCCGAGCCCGGGCTGAGCACGCCGAGTGGTCCGAGATGCTGACCTACTCGAAC
>NZ_JBAVCB010000010.1:0-17730 GCF_049586495.1 Aeromicrobium sp.
GCTGGTGCGGCATGGGCCGAGCGAAGCGAGGCTGGTGCCCGTGCGGAGCACGGCAGCGGTGAGGAACGAACCGCTGGTGCGGCGAGGGACGAGCCGCGCGCCTCACAGGCGGAACACTCCGTAACCCTCAGCGCCCTTGACGGCGCGGGTGTTGATGGCCGACAGGCAGATTCCGAGGATCGTGCGGGTGTCGCGGGGGTCGATGACGCCGTCGTCGTAGAGCATCCCGGACGTGAAGTAAGCCAGTGACTCCTTCTCGATCTGCTCCTCGATGAAGGCACGCATCTGCGCGTCGCCCTCCTCGTCGTAGGGCTGCCCCTTGGACTCCGCCGCGCCGCGCGCGACGATCGAGATGACGCCGGCCAGCTGGGCCGGGCCCATCACAGCAGACTTGGCATGGGGCCAGCTGAACATGAAGCGAGGGTCGTAGGCGCGACCGCTCATGCCGTAGTGTCCCGCGCCGTACGAGGCGCCGATCACGATCGAGATGTGCGGGACGGTGGAGTTCGACACGGCGTTGATCATCTGCGCGCCGTGCTTGATGATGCCGCCCTGCTCGTACTCAGCACCCACCATGTAGCCGGTCGTGTTGTGAAGGAAGAGCAGGGGCGTGTCGGTCTGGTTGGCCAGCTGGATGAACTGCGCGGCCTTCTGCGCCTCTTGGCTGAACAGCACGCCCTGGGCGTTGGCCAAGATGCCGATCGGGTGGCCGTGCAGCTGGGCGAAGCCGGTGACCAGCGACGATCCGTACAGCGGCTTGAACTCGTCGAATTCAGAAGCGTCCACCAGACGGGCGATCACCTCGCGCGGGTCGAAGGGGATCTTCAGGTCGATCGGCACGATGCCGAGCAGCTCCTCGGCGTCAAGGACCGGCTCGGCGTAGGTGGGCTCGGGGACCGTCCCGCCCTTGCGCCAGTTGAGGCGCTTGACGATCGAGCGGCCCAGCCGGATCGCGTCACGCTCGTCGACCGCGAGGTAGTCGGCCAGGCCGGAGGTACGAGCGTGCATCTCTGCTCCACCGAGCGACTCGTCGTCGGACTCCTCGCCCGTGGCCATCTTGACCAGCGGCGGGCCGCCGAGGAACACCTTGGCGCCCTCCTTGACCATGACGACGTAGTCGCTCATGCCGGGTACGTAGGCGCCGCCGGCGGTGGAGTTGCCGAACACGAGGGCCACCGTCGGGCGGCGGTCCGCACTGGCCTGGGTGATGCTGCGGAACGAGCCGCCGCCGGGGATGAAGATGTCCTTCTGGGTGGGAAGGTCAGCGCCGCCGGACTCGACCAGGTTGATGGTGGGCAACCCGCACTCGCGGGCGATCTGCGCGGCCCGGTGTCCCTTTTTCAGGGTGCTCGGGTTGGACGCGCCGCCCTTCACGGTGGGGTCGTTGGCGACGATCATGCACTCGACGCCCTCGACCACCCCGATGCCCGTGACCAGGGAGGCGCCGACGGTGAAGTCGGTGCCCCACGCGGCGAGGCTGGACAGCTCCAGGAACGGGGCATCAGTGTCGAGCAGCAGCTCGATGCGCTCGCGGGCGGTCAGCTTGCCGCGGGCGTGGTGACGCTCGACATAGCGCTCACCGCCACCAGCTAGCGCCTGAGTGTGCTGCTCGGCGAGGTCCGCGACGCGCTCAAGCATCGCGGCGCGGTTGGTCGCGTACGTCTCGCTTGTGGTGTCGACGGTCGTCCTGGTCATCGGCCTGCCCTTGTCATCTCAGTAGCCCAACAGCTTCGCGGCGAGGTCCTTCATGACCTCGGTGGCACCGCCGCCAATGCCGAGGATGCGCGCATCTCGGTAATGGCGGTCGATCTCGCTCTCGCGCATGTAGCCCATGCCGCCGAAGATCTGCACGGCCTCGTGCACCACGTGCTCGACACAGGCGACCGACTGGTTCTTGGCCACCACAGCGTCGAGGATCAGCGAGGGATCGGTCTTGGGTGTGTCCAGCGAACGCTCGACCGCCCGCCTGGTGAGGGCACGCGCCGCCTCGGTGCGTGAGTGCATCTCGACCAGCTTGTGCCGGATCACCTGTCGGGTGATCAGTGGTCTGCCGAACGTGTCGCGCTCGCGGGCGTAGGCCACCGCCAGATCGAGGGCGCGCTGGGCCGTCGCGTACGACTGCACCGCCAGGGCAAGTCGCTCGCCCACGAACTGCTGCATGACGAGGTAGAACCCGCCATTCTCCTCGCCGACCAGATTCTCGGCGGGCACCCGCACGTCGTCGAAGCTGAGTTCGGCAGTGTCCGAGCAGTGCCAGCCCATCTTCGACAGGCGCTGGCTGACGGTGAAGCCGGCCGAGTCCTTGTCGATCACCAGCAGGCTGATGCCACTGTGACCGTCGTCGCCGGTGCGGACCGCCGTCGTGACGAAGTCGGCGCGGACGCCAGAGGTGATGAAGGTCTTGGCCCCGTTGACCACGTAGTGGTCTCCATCGCGCACGGCGCGGGTGCGCAGACTGGCCACGTCGGATCCGGCACCGGGCTCGGTGATGCCGAGCGAGCCGATCATCTCTCCGGCCAGGGTTGGCCGGACGTAGCGGTCGATGAGGGCATCATCGCCGCTGGCGATGATGTGGGGCACCGCGATGCCGTGGGTGAAGAGGCTGGCCTGCAGGCCGGTGGACCCGCCGGCGGCGAGCACCGCCTCCGTGCTGATGGAGGCGTCGACCAGATCGCCGCCGTCCCCGCCCACCTCCTCGGCGAAACCGATGGCCAGGAAGCCGGCCTCGGCCGCGATGCGGTGCAGCTCGCGCGGGAGCTCGCCGTCGTCCTCCCACTGCGGCAGGTGTGGCGTGATCTCCGCGCGGGTGAAATCCTCGACGGCGGTGCGCAAGGCCCTGCGCTCGGGGGTGTCCCAGATGGTCATGGCGCAGAGTCCTCACGCTGCAGCAGGTCCTCGGGAATGGAGACGACGCGGGCCCGAAGCCACTCGCCGAGCGCCTTGGCCTGCGGGTCGAGTCGGGTCGAGGACGACACTCCCTCGCCCAGCAGGCCGTGGATCACGATGTTGAGACCACCGAGATTGGGCAGCGGGTGGACGTCGATGTCCAGGCCGGCCGCCTCCGGCAGGAGCGTCCGGATGGTGGTGTCGTCGAGCAGGTCGATCAACCACGCGACCGCATCGGTCCGACGGGGATGACCCGCGGGAATCCAGACGCCGATGTTCGCGTCGCCCCCCTTGTCGCCCGATCGGGCGTACGCAACCTCGCCGAGTGGTGCCCGGATTCCGGCGGCGGACCCGTCCTGACGGTTCTTCGGCGGGTCGACGCGTTCAAGCGTGTCACTGAGTGAGTTGTCACCCGTGATCGGCGGCGGGTCGATGGACTCGCGACGACCGTCAGCGTGCACGACGACGTGCGGCACATCGGCCTGGGGCAGATGCTCGGCGCGGTAGACCCCGACGGGGGTGCCCCCGGCGGGTGGGCGGGACACCGTGAAGCCCGGGTACGAGGCGAGCGCCACCTGCACGGCCGCGTCGCTGAAGGCCCGACCGACGGGCTCGGGCTGGGCGCTGCGGACGTCGCACCGCAGCAGCGAGGTGGCCTGCGCCTGAGTCTGCGGATCGAACACGTCGGTGCGGTCGAGGTGCCACACCACCTCGTCGGGTGGCAGCGCGGCGAGCGCCGCTTCCATCTGGGTGGTGATCCAGGCCGCCTTGGCCGGAATGTCCAGCCCGGTGAGCAGAAATTCCACACCGTTGCGGAAGCCGCCGAGGGCGTTCAGACACACCTTCGTGGTCGCCGGCGGCGCGGAACCGACGACTCCGCTGATGCGCACGCGGTCGGACGACTCCTGGTCGACAGCAATGCTGTCCAGGTGGGTCGAGACGTCGGGGTTGAGGTAGATCGGCCCCTGGATCTCGTACACCAGCTGGGCGATGACGGTGTCTGGCGTGACCGCTCCGCCGTGCTCCTCGTGCTTGGTGATCACGCAGCTGCCGTCGGCGTCGATCTCTGCGATGGGAAAGCCGAGCGGACGACTGGTGTCCAGCCCGGTGAAGCCAGCGAAGTTGCCTCCCGTGGCCTGGGTGCCGCACTCGATGACGTGCCCAGCCACGACCGCACCGGCCAGCTGGTCCAGGTCGTCGCGGCTCCAGCCGTGATGCGAGATCGCAGGCCCGACCACGACCGAGGCGTCGGTGACCCGTCCCGTGACGACGATGTCGGCACCGGCGTCCAGCGCCGCGGCGATGCCAAAGGCGCCCAGATAGGCATTCGCGGTGAGTGCCGAGCCGAGCCCGTCGGACAGCTCGCGCACGTCGTCGCCCTCGACATGGGCGATGGAGAGGGTGAGCCCCTGCTCGGCGGCGATCTCCCGCAGCTTCTCGGCCAGACCAGCTGGGTTCAGTCCGCCGGCATTGGTCACGATCCTCACGCCGCGCTCCTGCGCCAGCGCCATGCAGTCAGTCATCTGGCGCACGAACGTCTTGGCGTAGCCGAGCGTCGGGTCCTTCATGCGGTCGCGGCCCAGGATCAGCATGGTCAGCTCGGCGAGGTAGTCCCCCGTGAGGTAGTCCAGCTCGCCGCCCTCCAACATCTCGCGCATCGCCGACAGGCGATCCCCGTAGTAGCCAGAGCAGTTTCCGACGCGCATCAGCGATCCGCCATCCCTCGGTCGGCAGGCCGCTCGGAGAGGCGCTGCGGGTCGTTGCCGGGCAGCCCGGCGAAGGTCTGCACGATGTCGAGCCAGTCCTCTGCGGCCGGTCCCTCGGCCTGCACGTCGACGTCATGGCGGTGCCGGCGACGGGTGGCGAGAAGCCCAAAGTCCCACGCATCGCCGGTCACCCGGTCGGCCGCATCCGCCGGGCCCCAGGCCCAGGCCTCACCGCTCGGCGAGGTGAGCTCGACGCGCACCTCGGCCGCGGGAGCCTCACGGCCGCGCATCAGGAAGGCGAACCCACGCGTGCGAACACCGAGGTGGCACACGTGCCGGACGCGCTCAGTGCGGGGCACCTCAATTCCCAAGGACTCGGCCACGTCGTGGCTGTGCGCCCATGTCTCCATGAAGCGGGCGGTCGCCATCGAGGTCGAGCTCATCGGCGGGCCGAACCATGGAATTTTCTGACCGTCAGGGACTCCACGCAGCGCCCGCGCGAGCTCGGCCCGACCAGCGCGCCACGCGGCAAGCAGGTCAACCGGTGGGGTGAGCGACAGGCGTTCGGCCTCTGTGTCGACGAATCCGGTCGGATCGGCCGCGGCGGTCGCCATCAAAGCGTCGAATGGTTCTCCTCCGGCGATCGCGACCAACGACGCATCGTCGGTCCAGTACAGGTGGGCCACCTGGTGGGCCACGGTCCAGCCTTCATCGGTCGTGACGGTGGACCAGTCAGCCGCATTCAGGTTGCCGAGCCAACCGTCGAGCTGCTCACTCTCGGCTGTCAGGTCATGCAGCACGTCGTCCAGCACGGTCATGAGATCTCCAGGGCGGTGTCGAGGGTGGAGGCATAGGCGTCGAGCACCGAGCCGCGTCGAGCGGCGTCGTCGCTCAGCGAGTTGGCGAGGCCGAGGCCGCGCAGGAGGTCGAGCGTGGCCTGCACCAGACGGCGGTTGTCGCCGATCGACTCGTCGACGCCGAACAGCTCCAGAGCCCAGGCATGGGTCTCGCGGCCGACTCGACGCTCCAGCGGCGCCACCGCATCACGCAGGTCTGGGTCGGTGCGGGCGGCCACCCACAGCTCGAGCGCTGCAGCAAAGATCGGGGAGGTGAACTGCTGGCTCAGGATCTCGAGCACCGCGCGGGTGCGACCGGTGGCCGGCAGGTCTCTTGCGGCCTGTCGCATGTCGTCGCGACGTCGCTCGGTGAGGTGCTCGACCGCAGCGACCACGAGCGCCTGCTTGGTCGGGAAGTGGTGCAGCTGCGCTCCCCGGCTTACGCCGGCTCGCTGGCTGACCAGCGTCGTGGTGGTGCCGGACCAGCCGACCTCAACCAGCGAATCGACCGTCGCCTCGAGGAGCCGCTGCCGCATGAGGCGGGTTCGCTCGGTCTGGGTCACCCGCTCGCGGGTCTCCGGCTGAGAGGTCACCCACTCAGCATGGGACCTCAAGAACAAACAGTCAACCCTGCTTTTATCTACTCAGGCCAGAACATCGATCACGACGCGGCCGCGAACCTGGCCGTCGAGGATCTCGGCGGCCAGCCTCGGCACGTCCGACAACGGCTCCACGACCGAGAGCGAATTCAACGTGGCCGGCGGCAGATCACGGGCGAGGCGCTGCCAGGCCTTCTCGCGCAGAGCCTGCGGTGCGCTGACCGAGTCGACGCCCAGCAGTCCGACACCACGCAGAATGTGCGGGAGCACCGTGGCATGTGGCATTCCGGGCGACTCGACCAGCCCGCAGGCGGCAACCGCTCCGCCGTAACGCGTCTGAGCGAGCACGTTGACCAGCGTGGAGCCACCGACGGAGTCGATGGCTGCGTCCCAGCGTTCCTTGCCCATCGGTCGCCCGTCGCCTTGGAGCTCGGCGCGCTCGATGAATGCTGACGCGCCCAGCGACGTCAGGTAGTGGTGGGTCTCGGGGCGCCCTGTCGCGGCGACGACCACGTGCCCTGCGGCCGAGGCGAGCGCGACGGCGACCGATCCGACTCCGCCGGCAGCGCCGGTCACCAGCACCTCGGACCCCGCAGCAATACCCCACCGGTCGAGGGCATCGAGGCAGAGGGCCGACGTGTACCCGGCGGTACCGATCGCCATGGCATCGCGGGTCGAGAACGCCTCGGGGATGCGGACCAGCCACTCAGGCTTGACCCGCTGGTAGCGGGTGTAGCCGCCTGACTGCGTCTCGGACATACCCCATCCGTTGACCACCACGCGATCACCGGCCGACCACGCAGGATCGATGCTCTCGACCACGGTCCCGGCCAAGTCGGCTCCGGCGATCAGCGGCGTCGTGCGGGCCATCTTCTGCGGGCTCGCCACGACCAGGCCGTCCTTGTAGTTCAGCGACGAGAACTCGACCTCGACCAGCACGGCGTGATCGGGCAGATCGGCGGTGGTGAGGTCGCGGAACGAAGCGGTCTGCCCGGACTCGGAGTCTTCGACGACCAGGGCGCGAAAGCTGTCACTCATGCCTGCGAGTGTGGCACGGGATCAGGAGGCGCGATCGGTCGCGACGGTCTCGCCGACCATGGTCTCGATGTGCGCGTGCGGGTCGACGACCGGCACCTCGTCGAGGTCGCCGATGACCCTTCGGGCGAAGTCCGCCGCCAGCTGGAGGGCCAGCTCGCTCTCGGGCAGCGCCTTGCCGAGCACGGGGAACGCATGCACCTGCTTGCGCCACAGGTGCGTCTCCACCTCGACGCCGTGGGCGGTCAGTGCCAGGGCCATGGCCTCGACCTCCGGGCGAAGAATCTCGTCCTCGACGGCCACGAGGAATGTCGGTGAGGTGATGCGATCAGTGGCGTCGAGCGGCGAGATCTCCCCCTCCATGCGGGCACCATCGGGCATCCACCGCGTGCGCATCTGGGTGATCTTGGCCAGCGGCAGGTAGGCGTCTCGGGCGCGGATGACCCGCTGGACGTCCTTGTCGAACCGATCGGGATCCAGGCTCAGCAGCGGGGAGAAACCTATGACGCCGGCCGGCGGGGTGAGGCCGCGCAGCGAGGCGATCTCGGCGACCTTCATCGCGAGGTAGCCTCCGGCGGAGTCGCCGGCGACAACGATCTTGTCGGGGTGGGCACTCATGTCCAGCAGCGCCGCATAAGCCGTGATGGCATCGGCCACCGAGTCCGCCACGGTGCCTTCGGGCAGCTGGACGTAGTCGACCGAGATGACGGTGGCGCCGCTCTTGCGGGCGAGCCGCTCGCAGACGCGGCGATGCGACTCCAGGCCACAGGAGAAGAACCCGCCACCGTGGAGGTACAGGATCGTGAGGTCGGTGTCGGGGCCGTGGCGGTGCGTGAGCGACTCGACCGGGACCCCCCCGAGCTCGAAGCGCACCGGCTCGACGTACCGCGAGCGCCGGCGGAGGGCCGAGAGCCTCTCGGTGCGCCGCATCCAGACGATGGTGCGGTCGCTGACCGGGGCGATGTGCAGCAGTGGTTTGAGCATCAGACGCGCTGCACGCTGCACGACCCGCGAGCGCCAGCTGACCGACTCGTGCACCACGGCGCTGTCGTAGACGACCTTCATGGGAGCGCGCGACATCCGCGGCAGCTCCACCCGACGAATCCGCGCGGGGGCGGACACGATGCCGAGGAGCGCGGCCGCGCGATTGACGAGTGCAGTGATCCACATGCCCTCGACGATACTCGCGGTCCGTGCTGCCGCCAAGTGGCCTGCGTCGCATTTGCGCAGGTCAGGGGATGTTCAGTCGGCTGTGAAGCGGGCGTCGACCTCGACGCGGACGACGATGTCGTCGGGTGTGATGTTCAGCTCCGCGCCTGATCCGGTGGCGTCGGCGGCCATCGCGAAGCGGGGCGCACCGGAGGCGCCGAGAGCCTCGCCGAGCATGCCGGGGTCGGCGAACTGCTGAGCGACGACCTTGCCCTTGCGGACCGCGTTGGCGAACACCTGGGCCTTCTGCACCGCATCATCGACGGCGGCCTTGCGGACCTCCGCCTCGTAGCCGCGCCGATTCTTGGCGCTGACGTCCCAGGTCACGTGGGCGATCTCGACGCCGACGCGCCCTGACCAGTAGTCGAGGAAGCCGCTCATGCGTTCGAAGTCGCCAAATTCCGCGCGCACCTCGATGCGAGCCACGTGGTGCACCTCCTGGCGCGTGCCGTCCGGCGAGTACGGCCGGTGGCTGAAGACGCGTACCTGGTCACACGACCACGCCATGACCGCGCGGCGGTCGTGCAGCTCCTGCAGCTGGCTGGCCAGTGGCTCCTGCACTGCGACAGCGTCCTGGAAGACTTCCGTCTTGTCGGTGCCCTCGATGGCCACGGCCATCGAGATCAGTGCTCGTTCAGCTGGGTATCGCTCTTCGGCCGATCCGCGCACCGTGATGTCCAGCGTCATGCGGACCAGTGTGCCGCATGACACCTGCCACCCGGGCAGACTCTGATCAGACGCCGTCGATTGCGGTATATTCCACATAGTCAGGTTATCTGAAATCAGGAGCTCTCATGCCGTCCACTCCCCGTGCCCGCGATCCCCGTCACGTCCATGACGCCGTCATCATCGGCACCGGATTTGGCGGCATGGGTGCGGCGATCCAGCTGCACCGTGACGGCTTCGACGATCTGGTGATGCTGGAGCGCGAGGACGACCTGGGTGGCACCTGGCACGTCAACCGCTATCCCGGTCTGGCCGTCGACATCCCGTCGTCGACCTACTGCTACTCCTTTGAGCCCAATCCCTCGTGGTCACGGATGTACGCGCCCGGCGCCGAGCTCAAGGCCTACGCCAACCGCGTCGCCGATCGCTACGGCCTGCGCCGCCACATGCGCTTCCAGACCGCGGTCACCACGGCGCACTGGGACGAGGACGCCCAGACCTGGGCTGTCACGACCTCCGCCGGCGAGGAGTACCGGGCTCGGCTGATCTTCACCGCGACCGGATTCTTGTCCCAGCCCAAGATGCCCGACATCGAGGGCATCGATTCCTTCGCCGGCACCGTCGTGCACACCACCCGCTGGGACGACGCGATCGAGCTGGACGGCAAGCGCGCCGCCGTGATCGGCACCGGCGCCACAGCGGTCCAACTGATTCCGGAGATCGCTCCGCGCCTGGCCGAGCTGACGGTCTTTCAGCGCACCGCCATCTGGGTCACGCCCAAGAGCGACGCGGAGATCCCCGATCGGGTGAAAAAGCTCTACGCCCGAGTTCCGCTGACCCAGCGCGCCGTGCGCGGGATCGGCACCACGATCCTCGAGGCGATCATGGTCACCGGCGTGCTCAGATACAAGAAGGTGTCCTGGCTGAACCACCGTGTCGAGAAGTGGGCGCTCAGCCACCTGGAAGACCAGGTCGAGGATCCCGAGACCCGGCGCAAGCTGACCCCCGACTACTCCTTCGGGTGCAAACGTCCTACCTTCTCCAACACCTACTTCCCCACGTTCAACCGGTCGAACGTGCAGTTGGTGACCGACCCGATCGCGCGGATCGAGCCCGACGCGATCGTGACCGCTGACGGAAGCCGCACCGAGATCGACGTGCTCGTGCTGGCCACGGGATTCAACCTCTGGGACACCAACTTTCCTGCGTTCCAGATCATCGGCCGCGGCGGCCGCGACCTCGGAAGCTACTGGCGGGAGAATCGCTTCCAGGCCTACCAGGGCGTCAGCATTCCCGGCTTCCCGAACCTGATCTCGCTAAACAGCCCCTACTCGTACTCAGGCTTGTCATATTTCACGACGATCGAGTCGCAGATGCAGCACATGCACCGACTGCTCACGGAGGTGAAACGTCGCGAAGCCACGTCCTTCGAGATCAGCGAAGACGCCAATACCCGGTTCCTGGACGAGATGACCCGTCGCCTCGACGACTCGGTCTTCGTCAACGGCAGCTGCGGGACCTCGCGCAGCTACTACTTCAACCAGCACGGGGAGGCGACCCTGCTGCGTCCGACGTCGACGGTCAACGCCTTCCGCTCGCAGTCGCGCTTCCCGCTGGCTGACTACGCATTCGCGACACCACCGAACCACCAGCAGCCCACGTGAGGCCTTGTCTCACGGTGTGAGATCGGTAGCCCATTCCGCAAGACGGTGGCAGGCTCGTAGCCATACCGACCCATCAGGAGCCACAGCCATGAGCGAGAACTGGACTTTCGAGACCAAGCAGATCCATGCCGGCCAGGTGCCGGACCCCACGACTGGAGCCCGGGCGCTGCCGATCTACCAGACGACGTCGTATCAGTTCCGCGACACCCAGCACGCGGCCGACCTGTTCGGCCTCGCCGAGCCGGGCAACATCTACACGCGCATCATGAACCCGACCCAGGACGCGGTCGAACAACGCATCGCCGCGCTCGAGGGGGGCGTGGGCGCACTGCTGGTCGCATCCGGCCAGGCTGCCACGACCGGAGCCCTGACCAACGTGGCTGAAGCCGGCGATCACGTCGTGGCGTCCGCAAGCCTCTACGGCGGCACCGACAGCCTGCTGCGCCACACCTTCCCGAAGCTCGGGATCGCCGTGACGTTCGTCGATGAGCCGAACGACCCCGACGCCTGGCGCGCCGCCGCCCAGGACAACACCAAGGCATTCTTCGGCGAGACCATCGGCAACCCCAAGGGAGACATTCTCGACCTCGAGGCCATCTCCGCCGTCGCCAAGGAGGTGGGTGTGCCGTTCATCGTCGACAACACGGTCGCGACGCCCTACCTGCTCAACCCGCTCAGGCATGGCGCTGACACCGTCGTCCACTCGGCCACCAAGTACCTCGGTGGACACGGCACCGCCATCGCCGGCGTCGTGGTCGATGGCGGCACGTTCGACTACGCGGCTCATGGCGACAAGTTCCCGGGCTTCACCACCCCCGATGCGAGCTATCACGGCTTGGTGTTCGCTGATGCGCTCGGACCAGCTGCGTACATCGCCAAGCTGCGCGTGCAGTACCTGCGCAACGTCGGCCCGGCGGCCTCTCCGTTCAACGCGTTCTTGATCGCTCAAGGCCTGGAGACGTTGAGCCTGCGAATCGAGCGTCACATCGAGAACACGCGCGCCGTGGCCGAGTGGCTCGCCGCTCGCGAGGACGTCTCGAAAGTCACGTGGGCCAGCCTCGACGGCAATCCGTACAAGGAGCTCGCGGACAAGTACGTCCCGAAGGGCTCGGGCGCCGTGCTGACCTTCGAGCTGCCCGGTGGCATCGAGGCCGGCAAGGCCTTCATCGACTCGTTGGAGCTTTTCAGCCACGTCGCTAACATCGGTGACGTGCGCAGCCTCGCCATCCACCCCGCCAGCACGACCCACTCGCAGGGCACGCCCGAGGAGCACGCTGCGGCTGGCGTGACTCCCGGCTTGGTGCGTCTGGCGGTCGGCATCGAAGGAATCGAAGACATCCTTGCCGATCTCGACGCCGGGTTGCGCGCCGCGAAGTGACGACCACAGCCCGCGTGGATCCTCTGCTCGTCACGGGTGCGTGGCGAGCGGGGGATCCCGTCGGCGATCGTCAATTCGCCGACATCGGCGCACTGACGTTGGAGTCGGGCACGACGTTGCCCGACGTGCGCCTGGCGTTCGAGACCTGGGGGACGCTCACCACCACGCCCGAGGGCGGCAGCAACGCCGTCCTGGTCCTGCACGCCCTGACCGGCGACTCCCACCTCCTTGGCGGGGTCGGGCCCGGGCATCCGAGCCCCGGCTGGTGGGATGCCGTCGTCGGGCCTGGTCAGGCGATCGACACCGACCGCTTCTTCGTGGTCGCAGCCAACCTGCTGGGTGGCTGTCAGGGCTCGACCGGACCTGCCAGCCTGAACCGTCACGACCTGCCCTGGGGCGGGTCGTTTCCGGCGTTGACGGTGCGTGACCAGGTGGCCGCCGAGGTGGCGCTGGCCGATCAGCTCGGCATCGACCGCTGGCACGGAGTGATCGGCGGTTCGGCCGGCGGCATGCGTGCGCTGGAATGGGCTGTGGAACATCCCGCACGCGTGGATCGCCTGCTGCTGCTGGCCACCTCCGCGGCAGCATCCGCCGAGCAAATCGCCTGGTCGCGCACGCAGGTGGCCGCGATCCAGGCCGACCCGGCCTATGCCGATGGCAACTACTACGACGCGGCCCGCGGTCCGGTCGCTGGCCTGGATCTGGCCCGCCGCATCGCCCACATCGCCTATCGCAGCGAGGCTGAGCTGGATCAGCGGTTTGGGCGGCAGGTGCAGGACGACGGCCGTTGGGCGGTTGATTCCTACCTGCAGCACCACGGAGCCAAGCTGATTGCCCGCTTTGACGCAAACTCCTACATCGTGCTGACCTCGGCGATGGACAGCCACGACGTCGCCCGCGGACGCGGTGACCTGGCAACCGCGCTCGCTCGCATCTCGGCGCGCACGATCGTTGCAGGCATCGACTCCGATCGCCTGTACCCGCTGCACCAGCAACAGCAGCTCGCCGACCTCATCTCGACGTCCGGCCCGCTGCGGGTGGTCCAGTCACCACACGGCCACGATGGTTTCCTGGTCGAGTCCGACCAGGTCGGCGCGCTCCTGCGGGACTTGCTGGGCTGACCCGCTAGAGGGTGTGGCGACGAGAGACCGCGTCGTAGAACGCCGTCGACTCCTTGCGCCACAACAGCGCCAGGACGGCGGCCGCGAGGAACAGCTGGGTGGCCGACACCAGCAGGCTCAGCGAGTCGTACTGCTCGCCTGCAAGACCGACCGCGAAGAACACGGCGTTCAGGCCGCTCAGCACGGAGGCGACGATGCGCGCCCACGCGCGACCCTGACGGTTCTTCACGGCCATCCAGACCCAGACGGCCGCACCCAACACCCCCATCGCCACCGCGAAGGTGATGCCCACGGCAATGGCGGTGTCGACCAGGTCGTCGCTGATCTGCGGATCCGCCTCGCGCATCTGCTGGGCCATGCGGATGGTGAACGATCCGTACGTGGCCAGGCTGGCGATGACTGACAACACGCTGACCACCGCGCCGGCCCACATCAAGCGCACCGCGAGCACCATCGACAACGGCGGATCCAGGTCTGGCTGCGGGACGCCGGACGGCTCAGCGGGCTCTGGGGGAGTGCTGGTCATGATTCCCTCCGTTGACGATGATGACTGTGCGGCATCACCCTACGTGCGCCCGGGTGTTGGACGACCTGACCGATCAGACCATGCGGCGCACGACGCCCAACGGCGCATGCTTCATGACCTGACCGAGAGGCGCCCAGGGCCATGTCGGGATAGCAGCGTCGACCACTTCACGTTCGATGGCCTTCACCAGGGCGCGCGAGCCGGTCTCGGTGTCGACCATGAGGCGAGCCTCCTGCTCGATGCCCTCGTTCATCTCCGAGGCGATGTAGCCGGGGAACAGCGTGGTGACCTTGATGTCATGGTCCTTGCGGCCGAGCAGGTCAGCCCGGATGCCCTCGGCGAGGTGCGCGACACCAGCCTTGGTGGCGGCGTACGTCGCCATCGACGACGGCATGCCACGCATCGCTGACATCGACGAGATCATCACCAGGTGGCCGGCCTTGCGCTCGTAGAAGTGCTTCATGGCCGCCTCGCACTGGGCGAGCGCAGCGACGAAGTTGGTCTGGGCAGTCTGCAGATTGGCCTCAAACTTGCCGGTGCCGATGCGTCCGCCCTTGCCGAGACCAGCGTTGACGATGACTCGATCGAGACCGCCGAGCTCGGTGATTGCCTCTGTGAACACGGCGAACACCCGGTCGTGATCCGTGACGTCCAGTCCGTGCACCGACACGGCGATGCCGGGGTGGGCCGCCAGCAGCTCGTCTCGGAGCGTCTCGAGGCGGTCGACCCGTCGGGCCGTGAGGGCCAGGTGATGGCCCTTCTCGGCCAGCACGCGGGCCATGCCCGCTCCCAGACCCGAGCTTGCTCCGGTGATCAGCACGTTCTTGCGCATGTCAGTCCCTCCGAACCCATCTGAACAGCCGCCATGGCCATCACTCAGATACTAACGGTATCCGAAGGTGGTGCGCGGGCGCGCTCGGTCTCAGCGAAAGCTGAGCATGTCCGACGGGATGTGGGTGTGCTCGTTGAAGGCGAGCAGGCGGCGGCCACCCCGACCGACGATCACGGTGGTCACGCTGGCGTTGATCACCACCCGGTTCACGGCGATGAACAGCGAGTCGTCGCCGACCAGCAGGTGCGAGGCGACCAGTCCGATGGGGCCGCCGGAAGTGAAGACGGCCACCGACTTGCCGGAGCCGGCCTCCTCAGTGGCGGCGTCGAGCGCACCAAGGACGCGGGCTCGGAAGAGATCGAACGGCTCGGGCCCAGGAACCCCGCCGGAGACCCATTCGGTCAGTCGAGCGTCGAGGGTGGCCTGGAAGGTCCTCGCGTCGGTGGGTCGTGCGGCTGGGTCGGTCGCGTCCGCAAGACCGAGGTGGTCGTACTCGTTCCATCTGGCGTCGACGTCGTACAGGTCGCCGTCGATGGCGTCGATGGCCGCGACCGCGGTCTGGGCGTGCCGCTTCATCGAACCAGAGACCGACCAGGTGGGACGGAAACCGCCCGCCTCCCACGAGGTGCCTAGGGCGGCGGCCTGCCGGTAGCCGAGATCGGACAGCTGGTCGTAGTCGTCGCTGCCCCACGAGGCCTGCCCGTGCCGCACCAGATGGATTGCTCCCACGTCAGGGAGGCTATCGGCACACGAAAGGGCCGGCCGCCCCGGAGGAGACGACCGGCCCTTTCGCAGATGATCACGCAGGAGGCATGAGCACCGAGTCGATCAGGTAGACCGTGGCGTTGGCAGTTGCGACGCCGCCACAGATGACGTTGGCGCTGCTGTCACCCACGGTGATCTTGTCGCCGGAGCCGGAAACCTTGAGGTCGGCGCCGTTGACGGTCTTGAAGGTGCCGTCGATGTCCGCAGGCGCGATCCGTCCGGGGATGACGTGGTACGTCAGCACGCTGGACAGGGTCTCTGCACCCTCGGGGGTACCGAGCGTCTCGACGGTCTCCTTCGGCAGCTTCGCGAAGGCGTCGTCGACCGGCGCGAACACGGTGAACTCGCCACCGTTGAGCGTGTCGACCAGGTCGACGTCGGGGTTGAGCTCACCGGAGACCGCGGCGGTCAGGGTCTTCAGCAGCGGGTTGTTGCTGGCGGCCGTGGCGACCGGGTCCTGTGACATGCCCGAGACCGAGCCGGCACCGTCGGGGACAGCAGCGGCGTAGTCAGCGCAGCCGGCGCCCACGAGATCGGCGGCCGGATCAGCGGCGTCGTCGGGGGCAGCGGAGGTGTTCTCATCGGCTGGAGCGTCAGTCGCATCGTCCGAACCGCAGGCTGCGGTGAACAGTGACAGAGAGGCAACCGCGGCAACGGCGAAGCTCTTCGTGGTCGTACGCATGATGTTTCTCCTTGTGTTGGGGTGTGATGCTTATTCGACGCGGAACTGGACGCTGTGCCAGCCGGTCGTGCCGTTCGGGCGGATGCGTGCCCGATCGGACGTCTGTGTCTCGCCGTCCTTGTTGGTGGCTCGGACGGTGAGCTTGTGGTTGCCCGAGGTGAGTCCGGACGAGGCGAAGGACCACTGACGCCAGGTCTCGACGGTGTCCTCGGTGGCGAGGGTGGCGTCCTGCCAGTCGTCGTTGTCGACCTTGACCTCCACCTTCTCGATGCCGGAGATCTGGGCCCAGGCGACGCCGCCGAACTTCACGGTGCCGGCCTTGAAGGTCTGGAACGAGGTCGGGACGTCGATGCGCGAGGAGAACTTGATCGGCGCCTCGGCGTCGTAGTCGCGGGTCGTCCAGTAGGCCTTGAAATCAGCGAATCGGGTGACCTCGATGTCAGTCAGCCACTTGGTGGCCGAGACGTAGCCGTACAAGCCGGGGACGACGACGCGTGCCGGAAAGCCGTGCACCAGCGGGAGGGGCTCGCCATTCATGCCGATGGCGATCATCGAGCTGCGCTCATCGGTCCAGGTGTCGAGCGGAGAGCCGCAGGTCCAGCTGTCGGCGCTCGTGGTCTTGATGGCATCGGCGCCAGCCTTGACTCCCGCCATCTCCAGCAGGGTCTTGGTCTCCACACCGAGCCAGACGGCGTTGCCCACGTACGGGCCGCCGACCTCGTTCGAGACGCAGGTCAGCGTGACGCGGTGCTCGACCAGATCCATGTCCAGGATGTCGCGGTAGGAGAGGTTGAGCTCCTGGTCGACCATCCCGTGGATGCGCAACGACCAGTTCTCGGCCGGCACGTCGGGGACGCTCAACGCGGTGTCGATGCGGTAGAAGTCACGGTTGGGGGTGATGAACTTGCTGACACCGTCGACGTCGACCTGGACACCAGCCGGAACAGGCGGTGCCGGGCGGGCAGCCGGCGGAAGCGTGATGTTGGCTCGAGACTCCTTGGCGGCAGCGCCGCCGAAGACCCGGGTCAACCCTCCACCGATAGCAGCAACGGCGGCCACGCCAAGCGCACCGATCAGGAAGGCTCGACGCTCGAAGCCGTCGGTGGAGCCGAGCTCACCCTTGACGACACCCATCCGGCGCAGCAGATACGTCATCACCGCGATGGCGACGAGGGCGGTGAGCAGCGTCGGCAGCAGCACGATGATGCGATTCGCGGTGGCCGTGCGATCGAAGAGCGCGGCCAGGAAGGCGATGAGTCCGAAGGCGCCCATGGCGCCGATGGCCACACGAGGCTTCGTGACGCCGATGGCGCCGGCGACTGCAGCGACGATGGCCAAGGTGACGACGACGCCGCCGATCAGCACGGGCTTGTCGGCCGTGCCGAACTGTTCGACCGCGAAATCTTTCAGGAACGGCGGGGCGAAGTCGATCGCCCGATTGCCGACCGAGTTGATCGGGGTGGGGACACCGGTGAAGAGCTTGGCGAGCAACGTTCCCAGGGCGAGGCCGATGGCCGCCGCGAGAAAGCCGGACAACGCGCCGGCCCAACGAGGCGCAGTGCCCGTGGTCTCGTGTGTTTCGGTTGCCATGTCGCTCACACCACCCATTCGCCGCCCGGGAGTCGGCGGATGGGTCGAACCTACAAGTTTCTTCTGAGTTCCACCGATTGCGCAGGTCAGAGCGCAAAAATCAGTTGACGAAGGTGACCGATTCGGAGATCGGGACGCGGTGCGACATGAACTGTGCCGAGGGGTGAACGGGGTCGGCGTGGCCGAACGCGATGCCGCACACGATCATCCGGTCGGCCGGAATGTCGAACCACTC
>NZ_JBAVCB010000011.1:0-3935 GCF_049586495.1 Aeromicrobium sp.
AATGCCGCCTTGGTGACCGACGTGGTGCCGGCCTTGGTCTCGGTCTGCTCGGAGCCGAGCCACGACGCGAGATCGTCGACGTCGGCGAAGCTGGCCATGTTGGCCGGCACGATCCACAGCGAGGCGCCGGTGGCGGCGTTCTCGCGGTACAGACGCTTGTAGAACGCGAGCCGCTGGGAATCCAGCGACGACGTGGTGGCGACGACGGTCGCACCCGCAGCCAGCAACCGGCCCGCCACCGCGGAGGCGATGGACCCCTGGCTGGCGCCCGTCACGACGGCCACATCGGTGGCGTGCGCAGCGGTGGGCTCACGGAGCGCCTCGCCGACGATCGTCGACAGCCTCAGCGCAAGCGCCTTGTCATCGGTGTGGTCGGCGTACCACTGGGCGTGGGACGCGACGACCTTTCCAGCGCCGACGAACGTCCCAGTGACCTCGTGACCAGCCGCAATGCGGGCGACGTCCTCGCGAGCGCTAGCCCACCGGTCGTCGAGCACCACTGCACGGCGTGCGTCGAAGGCCGGAGCGGTCTGCTTGGCCCAGTCCGGACCGAGCTCGGACTCAACCCTGGCCAGGATCTCGGCATCGGACCCATCGGACTCGACGACCTCGACGCGGTCGACCAGACCGAGCCGGTCTAGCACCAGGCGAGCGGAGGCAGCAAGCACGCCGTCGGGACCGGTGATCGCATCGGTGAACTCGCTCAGCGCAGCGGCATCGACCGTGGCTCCTTCGCCACCGCCGGTGGCGGGCAGCGCGACGCTGACGCCGTGGCGGGCTGCCACAGCCTGCACAGCGGGGTCAACGGCCGCGTCGACGTCGGCGGCCGAAGCGACCGTGACGTCGCCGAAGGCGCCACCCCGGACGCTGTTGCCCTCACGGGTCGACATGGCCAGCTCAGCCACGACGTGCAGCGCCCAGCCGGTGCCCAGCTCCCACGTGCTGGTGACGCGATCGACGATCGCGCCCTGGCGGCGGCCGCTCGGGCCGAGAATCTTCTTGAGGTGGTCACCGATCGCCTCCGTCAGCACGGGGCCGAATGGCTTGTACCCGCGGGCCAAACCAGTGACCTGGGTCGACAGGGTCGGGATGTCGGCCTCGGCGGCACCATCGATGGCGCCGAGCCCGAGCTCACCGCCGAGGTCGACCAGCAGCTGGTTGCGGCGCGATGAGGCACCGTCGCACAGCGACTCGATCGAGTCAGCGGCGCCGATCTGGTCCAGGCGCAGCTTGGTCCACCACGCGATCAGCGTGCGAGTGGCCTCAGCAGCGCCGAAGGCGATGTCGACCGGGCGCGGGCCGCTGGAGGTCGCGGCAGCGGGGGCTGCAGCGGCCACCGGTGCAATCGCGGTCTCCTCGACCGGCTCGTCCGCGGCATCGTCGATCTCCGGGACGTCCTCGTCACTGGAGAACACGGCCGCCGCGTCGCGCTCGATGTTGAGGACCTGCACGGGGCGCCCTTGGCGAGCGGAGAGCTTCAGGGTCGAGCTGGCGAGATTGGCCACCGTGGGCGCCTGCCCCACGCCGATCTCGACGAACCGCTCGACACCCAGTCCGCCGGACTCGATCGAGCCGAAGAGCAGGTCCTGGGTCTCGATCCAGCGCACCGGGCTGGCGAACTGCCAGGCCAACAGCTCGATGAGCACGGTCCGGCACAACGTGCCGGGATCGGCGGCCCAGGTGACCCAGGCGTCGAGCACTCCGCGAAGAGGCGTGACGTCCGGGGCGACATCAGGATCCACCAGGTCGGCGATCTCCTGGATGAACGCGCGGTCCAGGGAGAACGGCCGCGGCACGAGGTTCGGCACGTAGCGGCCGTGCAGGATGGTCGGATCGATCGACGCCGGCAGCAGCTCCTCCAGACGGGCGCGGAAGTCCGCCACTCCCCCGTGCAGGACACGGGAGTGGAACGGCACGTCGATGCCGGGCACGTAGATGAACGCGCCCTTGCCACCGAGCTCGGCCCGCAGGCGCTCGACCTCGGTCTCCAGAGCCGCAAGGCCCGCGGTGGAACCGGCGATCGCGTACTGGGAGTCCCGCAGGTTGTAGTTGACGATCTGGAGGAACTCGCCCGAGCTCTGGGCGATGCCGTCGACGAAAGCCGTGACGGTGTCATCGTCCAGACCGATCTGAGCCGGACGGATGGCCGCGAGGCGGTAGTCACTGCGGCCATGGGCATCACGCTCGACGAGCGTGTGCATGACCGAGCCGCGCTGAAACACGACCTCGACGACAGCCTCGAGCGGGATGACGCCCGACACGGCCGCCAGTGCGTTGTACTCGCCGACCGAGTGGCCGGCCAGGATCGATCCTTCGACGAATGCGCCGGATTCACGCAGCTCTGCCATCTGGGCTGCGCCGAGCACGGCCATGGCGACCTGGGTGAACTGGGTCAGGAACAGCACGCCATCGGGATGCTTGCTCTTGGCGCCCTTGACGGTCAGCTCGGTCGGGTTGTCGCGGACGACGGTCAGGATCGAAAAGCCCAGGGCGGTCCGGGTGTGGGCGTCAGCCCGGTCCCAGATCTCGCGGGCGGCCTTCGAGCGTTGGTAGCCCGCCATGCCCATGCCGGCGTGCTGGATGCCCTGGCCCGGGAAGGCGTAGGCCGTGCGCGGGGCGCGGAGACGTGCCGTGGCCGCGGCCACGACCTCACCGTCGGCGCGACACGTGACGTCGACGATCTCGTCGCCGGCCTCCAGACCGATGCGGTCGGCCCGGATGTCGACCGTGGCTCCGGGGCGCACGGGGGCGAGGAACCGGGTGGTCCAGCCGACGATTGCGCGGCCGGACTCTGCGACCAGCGCCTGCTGGGCGGCTGCTGACAGCCACATGCCGTGCACGATCGGTCCCTCGTGCTCCGAGGTCGCGAGGCCGGCAAGACGTGCAGCGGCGATGTTGGTGTGAATCGGGTTGTGGTCGCCGGTGACGCTGGCGAAGCCCCGCATGTCGACGGGCGCGTCGAGCGTCACCGTGAGGCGGTTGCGGCGGGGGGTGTCGCGCACGTCGTCGACAGTGCCTCCTGCGCGGGCGGGGTCGCCAAGCGTGGCGGCACCGGTGCGGCCGCGGATCGCGAGGCGTTCGCGCAAGATGGCCAGCTGGCCATCCGGTCCGGCGATCGTGACGTCGACCGTGACGACGCGACCGACCTCGGTGTCGACGACGCCGTCGAGCGTGGCGACGATGTCGAGGGTCGTCGGCTCGACCGGCAGATCCGACGTGAGCCGGATCTGGTGGTCGAGGTGGACCAGGTCGAGCATGCCCTCGACCACGGGGTGACCATCGAGGTCTGCTGAGGCGAGAGTCGCGAACACCGTCGGCCAGACCAGACCGACCAGGACGTCCGGCAGCGGGTGCAGGAGGTCTTGGTCACCGGTGACGCCGATGTGGTCAGTGATCAGATCGGGCGTCCACGGCACCTGGGCCGAGCCCTCGGGGAGCTCTCCTCCGGCGGCCGACTGGACGAGCGCAGTCATCGCGGAGATGGCCGAGTCGGTCGACACGATCGGAGCCGACCCACTGGCGACGTCGGCCGGCAGGTCGATGCGCAGTACCAGTGGCGTCGCGAGCTGCACGGTCAGCTCGACCGCGTCGGCTGCGACGCCCCGGAGCACGGCGCCGGTGGCGGGGTGCTCAGCGAGAGTGTCGTCAACGATCACCCAATCCTCACCGAGACGACGGACCGGACTCTGCACCGTTCGACCGGCCCAGACCACGTCGTGAGCGGCGAGCACGAGAGCCAGCGCGTCGCCGGCACCCTCGGCACGACGGCGCCCGGACACGCGCAGCGGAGCGCGTCCAGCGGCGAGCAGCGAGTCGAGAGTCGCGTCCTCGAACCGCTGCAGCAGATCGGCGACCGGCTCGTCGACGCGCTCGATGCCGGCGACCGAGACGGTGCCGGGGATGACACAGACCTGGTCGGCATCGAAGCGCGGGTC
>NZ_JBAVCB010000012.1:0-4623 GCF_049586495.1 Aeromicrobium sp.
GCGGATCACTACCCGACTGGGGCTCGGCGGTCCCCCGCACCGAGCTTGACGACAAGATCTTCCGCACCGCCGTCGAGTCGGGCGCCACCGCCGTCGAAGGGGCGCGGGCGATCGACGTCGAGCGCGACTCCGCCGGTCGCGTCACCGCCGTGACGTTCCGGGTCGGGGGCGACAAGACCCCACACACCATCACCTGCGAGCGTCTCGTGATCGCCGATGGCGTCCGGTCCTCGCTGGGCCGCGTGCTCGGCCGCGAGTGGCATCGCGAGACCGCGTACGGCGTCGCGGGCCGCTCCTACGTCAAGTCCGGCCGCAGCGACGATCCATGGATCTCCTCGCACCTGGAGCTGCGCGGAGAAGACGACGAGCTGCTCCCCGGCTACGGCTGGATCTTCCCGCTGTCCGACGGCGAGGTAAATCTCGGCGTGGGTGCGCTGGCCACGGCCAAACGTCCCGCCGATCTGCAGATCCGGCCGCTGATGGAGTACTACGCGTCGCTGCGTCGCACCGAGTGGGACCTCAGCGGCGAACTGCGGATGCCCACCAGTGCGCTGCTCCCCATGGGCGGCGCCGTGTCCGGTGTCGCCGGCCCCAACTGGATCCTGGTGGGTGACGCCGCTGGATGCGTCAACCCGCTCAACGGCGAGGGCATCGACTACGGCCTCGAGACCGGTCGCGTCGGCGCCGAGCTGCTGACCACCGAACCCGACCTGAGCCAGGCGTGGCCCGCCCTGCTCACGCATCACTACGGCGAGGCGTTCTCGATCGCGCGTCGCATGGCCGGTCTCCTGACCGTGCCGCGGCTGCTCCCGGCTGCTGGGCCGATCGGCATGCGATCGCACCGCATGATGACCGTCGCGCTCCGGGTCATGGGCAATCTGGTCACCGACGAGGATCGCGACATCACCGCACGCCTGTGGCGATGGGCGGGCCGCCAGTCGGTCAAGCTCGACGACCGCCCCCCGTTTGCCTCCTGAGCCCGGTGCGGGTGACTCAGGCGGCGGGCGGAGGAGGTGTGTCGCCGCCGCCCCTCTTCATCTCAGGGATCTTTTCTCCGGAGCTGCGGAAGGACAACACCGTGAACACCGTGAGCGCGATGGCCGCGATCCACAACAGGTAGCCGGACCAACCGGGACCGACGCTGAGACCGGCCACATCCGCACCACCGGGGAACAGTGCACGCAGGATCAGCAGCAACGTCCCAAGGCCCGCCGTCGCCGCCGCCACGAGGTTCCAGGGAATGCCATCGGGCAGATTGTCGTTGGCAAACGCCTTGATCGCCACGATCGCCGTCGACGCCAGGATCAGGAGCACACCGAGGGTCGCATAGCTGGTCCACGCATTGGTGCCTGCCGAGACGCTTCCCAACGCCACCGATCCCGGCCCGTCGTACGAGACCGTCACGTAGCTGCCCACGAAGGACAGCAGAATCGCCAGCACGCCCGAGATCAGCGCGCCTTGGTCATTCTTGTCCAGTGACGTGAAGTCAGCGGCCATGATCACCATCTCCCAACAATGAAGGTTCCTTCGAATCTAGCGCGTCCTGGCCCCTGAATCGCAGATCTTGACGATCTCGTGAATCGCGTGGCGTGACAGTGCGGCAGACTCATCGCCCATGAGCGCAGATGTCGTCGTCGTCGGGGCGGGACTGGCCGGCCTGGTCGCCACCGCCGAACTGGTCGAGGCTGGCCGCACCGTCGTGCTGGTGGACCAAGAGGGCGAGCAGAACCTCGGCGGCCAGGCGTTCTGGTCCTTCGGCGGCCTGTTCCTGGTGGACTCGCCGCAGCAGCGCCGCATGGGCATCAAGGATTCAGTCGACCTCGCGATGCAGGACTGGGCGGGCAGCGCGCAGTTCGACCGCGACGACGATGCTTGGCCGCGCCGTTGGGCCGAGGCGTACGTGCATTTCGCCGCTGGGGAGAAGCGCACCTGGCTCAAGGAGCGCGGCCACCAGGTGTTTCCTGTCGTCGGCTGGGCCGAGCGCGGTGGCGGGCTGGCCGGCGGGCACGGCAACTCCGTCCCCCGCTTCCACATCACGTGGGGCACCGGGCCCGGCATCGTCGAACCCTTCGAGAAGATCGTCCGCCAAGGCGTGGAGCAGGGCCTCGTGACGTTCGCGTTCCGCCATCGGGTCGACGAGATCGTCATGTCCAACAGGTCGGTCACCGGGATCCGCGGCCAGGTGCTCGAGCCGACTGCGGTCGAGCGGGGAGCATCGTCGTCGCGCACGCCCGTCGGCGACTTCGAGCTCGCGGCGCAGGCCGTGATCGTGACGTCCGGCGGCATCGGCGGCAACCACGACCTGGTGCGCGCAGCATGGCCCGAACGGCTTGGCACTCCCCCGGAGCACATGATCTCCGGCGTGCCGCAACATGTCGACGGCCGCATGCTGGCCATTGCCGAAGCGGCCGGTGCCAGCCACATCAACCGCGATCGCATGTGGCACTACGTCGAGGGCATCAAGAACTGGGCCCCGATCTGGCCCATGCACGGCATCCGGATCCTGCCCGGCCCATCGTCGCTGTGGCTCGACGGCGGCGGGTCCCGGCTGCCGGTGCCAGGACTGCCTGGATTCGACACGCTCGGCACCTTGAAGCTGTTGCGGGCCAGCGGCCACGACCATTCGTGGTTCGTGCTCACCCAGGCGATCATCGAGAAGGAGTTCGCGCTCTCGGGCCAGGAGCAGAACCCCGATCTGACCGGCCGCAGCGTCCGCACCTTGCTCAAGGAACGGCTCTCCTCCGGTGCCACCGGCCCGGTCGAGGCGTTCAAGGACAACGGCGAGGACTTCGTGGTCGCCGACACGATCGAGGATCTGGTGGCTGGCATGAACCGGTTGACCCCGGACTCCCCCGTTGATCTCGAACATGTGCGGCGTCAGGTCGTCGAGCGGGATCGTGAGCTGGCCAACGACTTCACGAAGGACCTGCAGATCGCGGCGATGCGCCAGGCTCGCGCCTACCGGGGCGACAAGCTGGTCCGCGTGGCGACGCCACACGAGATCCTCGATCCGAAGAAGGGTCCGCTCATCGCGGTCCGTCTGCACGTGTTGACCCGCAAGTCACTTGGCGGCCTCGAGACCGATCTGGACTCGCGTGTCCTGGGAGCCGGCGGCGATCCGATCGACGGCCTCTACGCAGCCGGCGAAGTGGCCGGTTTCGGTGGAGGCGGCATGCACGGCTACAACTCCTTGGAGGGCACCTTCCTCGGCGGGTGCCTTTTCTCGGGCCGTGCTGCGGGCCGCGCCGCTGCTCGCCAGGTGGGTTGAGGCAGGTCTAGGGTCACTGCCATGACAGCAATCGCCCTGGTACTAGCCGGACTTGCGGCTGCGCTGCACGTGTTCATCTGGACGATGGAGTCCATCACGTGGCGCCAGCCCGGCACGTGGCGGCGATTCGGCCTGCGCACACAGGATGAGGCTGACGCCACGGCCCCGCTGGCCTACAACCAGGGGTACTACAACCTGTTTCTCGCGATCATCGCCGCCGTCGGCATCGTCTTGGTGATCGCCGACCAGAACGCCGCCGGGTGGGCTTTGGTTCTGGCCTCGTGCGGCTCCATGCTGGCCGCCTCTGTGGTGCTGCGCTCAGGCGGAGCCGTCTACACGCAGGCCGCGCTCACGCAGGGAGCCGTGCCGTTGCTGGCCGTCGTCGCTGCGGCCATCGCAGCCTGAACCACCGCACCTCGGAGCGTCGGTCGCCCCCGTTAGGGTGACGGGCGTGCTTCGCATCGCCACCGTCAACGTCAACGGCATCCGTGCCGCCTACAACAAGCTCCGCGGCCAGAGCACCGGCATCGCCGAGTGGCTCGCCGACCGCGACGCTGACATCGTCACGCTGCAGGAAGTGCGTGCCCCCGACGAGATCCTGCGCGAGCTGGTGGCCGACACCGGCTACCACGTCGTGCACACCGAGGCGGTCGCCAAGGGCCGGGCCGGCGTGGCCGTGCTGAGCAGGAACGAACCGGTGGCGCATCGCGTCGGCAACGGCGACGAGCTGTTCGACGACGCTGGCCGGTGGGTCGAGTCCGACATCAGATTGCCTGACGGCTCCACCCTCACCGTCGCGTCGGCCTACGTGCACTCCGGCGAAGCCGGCACTCCCAAGCAGGGCGACAAGATGCGCTTCCTCGAGGCCATGGGCACCCGCATGGCCGCCATCAGTGCATCAGGCGGGCACGGACTGGTGACCGGTGACCTCAACGTCGGCCACACCGAGCGCGACATCAAGAACTGGAAGGGCAACCGCAAGAAGGCCGGTTTTCTTCCTGAGGAACGCGCCCACTTCGACCACTGGTTTGACGATCTGGGCTGGGTCGACGTGCACCGCCACCTGGCCGGTGATGTCGACGGCCCGTACACGTGGTGGTCCATGCGCGGACAGGCCTTCGACACCGACACCGGCTGGCGCATCGACTACCAGCTGGCCACTCCCGACCTGGCCGCCGCCGCCCGTACCGTTGCCGTCGATCGGGCCGAGAGCTGGGCCGAGCGCTGGTCCGATCACGCTCCCCTGGTCGTCGACTACGACCTCTGACCGCGGCCGAAGGGGCCCACACCCACCTGGATGCGGGCCCCTCGGCACGTCAGGTCAGTTGAACCTGACCTCCATCGTGGTGCCCTTC
>NZ_JBAVCB010000013.1:0-3357 GCF_049586495.1 Aeromicrobium sp.
CGCCTTCGCGAAGGAAGGCGCCGTCTGGCCAGCATCTTTCCCGGCTACCAGGCGTGCTGGATCTGAGTCGTCGCGGTTCCGTTGCTGAATGCGTGGGAATCCGGTCGAGCAACTGTCCCAGTGAGGCGGGTGATCGCCGCGTGGGTACCGAGGTGCTGTGCCGCTGTGGAGTTCTTGACTCCTGTCTACGCCGATCAGGTCGACCCGTACAGACCTACTGGCTCGTAATGTTCTGAGCCTGAATTCACAAGCGCACGGATGGGGCTGAATGGCGCCGCCGGCGGGTGATGAACGAAACCACGATTGCGCCCGCAGTGCTGGCGATCACCGCCATCGCCGCTGCCTTGCCCGCCGGGGTGTCGAGGCCGATCCGACTGCGCAGCGCGACCGGCCGGTCGAACACCAAGATCGGCCACTCGTTCGCGGTGGAAAGGGCGCGCAGCGTCTTGTCTGGGTTGACGGCGAACGGGTGGCCGACGGCCTCGAGCATCGGGGCGTCGGTCTCGGAATCGGAGTAGGCGTAGCTGGCCGCCAAGTCGTAACCCAACTCCTCGGCCAACTTCTGCATCGCGGTCGCCTTGTGGGGGCCGTAGGCGTAGAAGTCGACCTCGCCGGTGTACTTGCCTTGGGTCTCGACCAGCGTGGTGGCGATCACGTGATCAACACCCAGCATCGCGCCGATCGGCTCGACCACCTCGGTCCCGGAGGCCGACACGATCACGACATCACGGCCCGCGGCTTGGTGGTCCTCGATCAGGCGCACGGCCTCGTCGAACACCAACGGATCGATGATGGTGTGCAGCGTCTCAGACACGACTTGTCGGACCGTCTCCACGTCCCAGCCCGCGACCATCTCGGTGAGGTAGGCCCGCATCTTCTCGAGCTGGTCGTGATCGGCTCCACTCACCGCGAACATGAAGTTGGCGTATGCGCTACGCAGGACAGCGCGCCGTGTCAGCAGGCCGCCGTGGAAGAAGGGCTTGCTGAAGGCGAGGGTGCTCGAGCGCGCGATGATCGTCTTGTCGAGATCGAAGAACGCCGCCGACCTCGATCCTGCGGCTGGAGGAGTCACGCTTTCAGGATAGGCGCAGTCCTTCCACAGGAGGTCCGCTACGGCGCGGCGTCCACAGCATCTGGGCGAGCCGTCGCCGAGGGACGGGCTAGGACCGACGATCGGTGGATGGAGCATGTCGCGGCCATCGCCACTTCTGACGACCAGCTGCTCGATGTCGCGCAGCGCTGGTGCGCCGCGACCGGGGCTACGCCGGTAGGGGTCGACACCCCAGACGGCGCACGGCGCGAGTGGCGCCGAGCGGCGGTCATGCTGATTGGCGATGACATGGTCCAAGAGATCGCCCAGATGCGCGCACCCCGACGCGACCACGTTGTCGTGGTCACCCGCGATCCAGATGCGGTCTGGCGGCACGCGGTGGATCTGGGCGCGAGCGACGTGGTCGATCCGCTCGACGACGCGGCCGGGCTGCGAGCGGTTGGTGTCGCGCTCGACGGGCGGGTCGAGGGATGCACGGTCTCGGTCGTGGGCGGTAGCGGCGGCGTCGGTGCCAGCACCTTCGCGGCCGCACTCGGTCTGGTCGGCGCCCGCCGCGGTCTGGCTGCTGTGCTGCTCGACGCCGACCCGGGGGGTGCCGGCGTCGAGCTGCTGCTGGGCAGCGAACGGGCCACAGGTCTGCGATGGACCGACCTTGCCGCAGTCGACGGTCGGGTGTCGGGCGATTCGCTCGCCGACGTCCTGCCCCGTCATCACAACCTCGCCACAGTGTCGTGGCCCGCGGCCGAGATGGCGGTGCAGGTCCCGGGGGCGGCTGGAGCCGTGTGGTCCGCTGCCAGTCGGGCGTTCGATCTCGTCGTCGCGGATGCGCCGCGCACGGTCGGATCTTCTGGTTGGTCAGAGTCGCTGTTGGCGGGCTCCGTGCTGACCGTGGTCGTCGTGGGCGAGGACGTCGGTGGGGTCGGGGCCGCCCGGCGGGTCGCGTCGCGGGTGCGTGAGACGTGCTCGTCGGTCGTGGCTGTCAGCGTCACCCGGCGGGGCGGGCTCGGCTCGTCGGCGGCCCAGGAGGCAATCGGCCTGCCGGTGGTCGCGCGGATCCGCCCCCACCGCGGCCTCCGATTGGCCATCGACCACGGCCGAGGTCCCATGCGGTCCCGATCGCTGCGGCGAGCGGCTGGCGACGTTCTCGACCTGCTGGGGCTCGATCCCGGAGGCGCGTCATGACGCCGGCACTGGTCGACCGGGTGCGGCATCGCCGGGTGATGGAGGCGGCGGCGCCCACCGCGGCAACCGTGGCCGACGCCTTGCGAGCTGAGCACCAGGTGATCGGCAGCAGCGACGTGCTGGTTCTGGTCGATCGGCTGCGCAGCGAGATGTTGGGCGCCGGTCCGCTCGACGCCGTGCTGGCCCTGCCCGGCGTCACGGACGTGTTGGTCAACGGCGCACGCCAGGTGTTCGCCGACTGCGGCAACGGGCTCGTCGCGGTCGACGTGCGCTTCGAGGGCGAGGAGACCGTGCGCCGCCTCGCTCAGCGGATGGCGGCCATCGCCGGACGCCGGCTCGACGACGCGTCGCCCTGGGTCGACGCGCGGCTTCCGGACGGTACGCGCCTGCACGCGGTGCTGGCCCCGCTCGCCAGACCCGGCACCGTCATCTCGCTGCGCGTGCCGTCGCGGACCGTGTACTCCCTCGATGACTTGGCGGCGCTCGGGATGTTGGCCGGGGGAGCCGACGACCAACTGCGCCGGATCGTTGCGGCCCGGGCGTCGTTCGTGGTCACAGGCGGCACCGGGAGCGGCAAGACCACCGTCCTGGCCGCGATGCTGGCCCTGATCGACCCGCGCGACCGCATCGTCGTGGTCGAGGACTCAACCGAGCTGCGACCCTCGCACCCCCACGTGGTCGGGCTCGAGGCCCGGCCTCCCAATGTCGAGGGTGCTGGCGCCGTCAGTGTGCGCGACCTGGTGCGGCAAGCGTTGCGGATGCGTCCGGATCGGCTGGTGGTCGGCGAGGTGCGCGGACCTGAGGTCGTTGACCTGCTGGCAGCGCTCAACACCGGGCACGAGGGTGGCTGCGGCACGTTGCATGCCAACTCAGCGGCCGACGTGCCGGCGCGCTTCGAGGCGCTCGGAGTTGCGGCCGGCTTGGTGCGCGATGCGGTGCACAGCCAGCTGGCTGCCGGCGTCGACCTCGTGGTCCATCTGGGCCGCGATGCCAGCGGCACGCGCCGCACGCGCGAGATCGCGTTGCTGGAGTCTGATCATGGCTCCTCCTCGTGGGTCCGAGCTGTACCCGCGGTCACGTTCGTCGATGGCGTCGCGCGCGATGGGCCGGCCGCCGAGTCATAC
>NZ_JBAVCB010000014.1:0-36932 GCF_049586495.1 Aeromicrobium sp.
GGCTTGCCCTGGGCCTTTGCGGCGCCGGCAGCGGCTTCCAGGTACGTCAGCGCGCGGCGGCCATCTCCACCAGCGAGGCGCACGAGATGATCGCGCGCCTCGTCGTCGAGAGCGATGGCGCCGCCCAGTCCGCGGTCGTCGGTGATGGCGCGATCGACCAGTACGCCAATGTCGTCGTCGGTCAGACTCTGCAACGTCAACAGCAGAGATCGACTCAGCAGGGGCGAGATGACGCTGAAGTGCGGATTCTCGGTGGTGGCCGCCACCAGCGACACCCACCGATTCTCGACGCCGGGCAACAGGGCGTCCTGCTGCGACTTGCTGAACCGGTGCACCTCGTCGACGAACAGCACCGTCTCGACACCATTGGCCAAGGCTCGGCGGGCTCCGGCGATGACCTCGCGCACCTCCTTGACGCCCGCGCTGACCGCAGACACCTCGACGAACCGGCGATGGGTGTGAGCGCTGAGCAGGCTCGCGATCGTGGTCTTCCCAGTGCCGGGCGGCCCCCACAGCAAGATGGTGAGCGGCTGGTCGCCGTCGATCATCTGGCGCAGCGGAGACCCGGGTGCGAGCAGGTGCTGCTGGCCGAGCAGCTCATCGAGCGTGCGCGGCCGCATCCGCACCGCCAGCGGAGCCGACGAGTGCGCATTGCCGGCGAGGCTCCCCCCGCCGGGAGTCGCGAGCACCGGCGCCTCCGGGATCTCGAACAAGCCGTCAGAAGACATGCCGCGAGCCTATGCGTAGGGGTCGAGGTCCGGGTCACCGCAGACTCGTGCCCGAGGTCAGGCAGGGTCGGCGTTCGGCGATTTCGGCTTGGCGTCGACGCCCGCATCCTTGCGCTGCTCGGGGGTGATGGGGGCGGGGGCCGCGGTCAACGGGTCGTATCCGCCACCGGACTTCGGGAAGGCAATGACCTCGCGGATCGAGTCAGCGCCAGCAAGCATGGCGCAGATGCGGTCCATGCCGACGGCGATGCCGCCGTGCGGCGGGGCGCCAAAGGTGAATGCGTCGAGCAGGAAGCCGAACTTCTCCGTCGCCTCGTCTTCCTCGATACCCATGATTTTGAAGACCCGCTTTTGCACGTCATCGCGGTGAATTCGGATCGATCCGCCGCCGAGCTCGACGCCATTGCAGACGATGTCGTAGGCCCAGGCAAGGGCGCTACCGGGATCAGCGTCGAAGCCCTCGACGTCCTGCGGCGACGTGAACGCGTGGTGCACCGCGGTCCACGCACCCGCACCCACCGCGACATCACCTGAAGCGATCGCCTCGCTGGACGGCTCGAACAGGGGCGCGTCCACGACCCACACGAACTTCCAGGCCGACTCGTCGATCAGGCCGCAGCGGGCCCCGATCTCCAGGCGGGCCGCACCCAGCAGAGCGCGTGTCGACTTGGTGGTGCCGGCTCCGAAGAACACGCAGTCGCCAGGTTCGGCGCCGACGTGGGCTGCCAGACCTGACCGCTCCGCGTCAGAGAGATTCTTGGCGACCGGGCCGCCGAGCTCTCCGTCTTCGGTGATCGTGACGTAGGCCAGTCCCTTGGCCCCGCGCTGCTTGGCCCATTCCTGCCACGCGTCGAACTGGCGCCGGGGCTGCGAGGCGCCGCCGGGCATGACGACGGCACCGACGTACTCGGCCTGGAAGACGCGAAAGTCTGTGTCGGCGAAGTACTCGGTGCACTCGACCAGCTCGTTGCCCATGCGCAGATCAGGCTTGTCCGAGCCGAATCGGCGCATGGCCTCGGCGTAGGTCATGTGCGGGATGGGTGTGGCGATGGTGTGCCCGATCAGAGCCCACATCTCCGACAAGATGCTCTCCATCAGCGCGAGCACGTCCGCCTGCTCGACAAAGCTCATCTCGATGTCGAGCTGCGTGAACTCCGGCTGGCGATCGGCACGAAAATCCTCGTCGCGGTAGCAACGCGCGATCTGGTAGTACCGCTCCATGCCGCCGACCATCAGCAGCTGCTTGAACAGCTGCGGGCTCTGCGGCAGCGCGTACCAGCTGCCCGGACGCAGACGGGCCGGCACCAGGAAGTCACGGGCCCCCTCGGGCGTGGATCGGGTCAGCGTCGGCGTCTCGATCTCGACGAAATCCTTCGCCTCGAGCACGCGTCGGGCGGCCGCATTGACCTTGCTGCGCAGTCGCAGGGCAGCGGCCGGACCGGCGCGACGCAGATCGAGGTAGCGATAGCGCAGTCGTGCTTCTTCGCCGACCTCTCCGGCACCGGACGCGGCGTGATCATCGATCGGGAAGGGCAGCGGAGCCGCCGTCGACAAGATCTCGACGTCGTCGGCGATGACCTCGATCTCTCCCGTGGGGATCGCGGCGTTCTGGTTGCCGTCGGGCCGCTGGCTGACCGTGCCGACGATCTTGAGGCAGAACTCTGACCGCAGCTGGTGGGCCACGTCCTCACGCACCACCACCTGCACGACCCCTGAGGCCTCGCGCAGGTCGATGAATGCGACGCCGCCATGATCTCGACGGCGCGCGACCCAGCCTGCGAGGGTGACCTGCTCGCCGACGTTCGCGGCGGTCAGGGTTCCGGCGTCATGCGTGCGGATCACGAGTGCTGCTCCTGGCTTGAGGGGATACGGGGTCTGAGGTCCTCGGCCGGCGGCGCCCAGGTGGCAAGGTCGGCGTCGACCTGGTCCCCCGTGCGGATGTCCTTGACCTGGTGACCTGCGTCATCGGCGGCGGGGAACCACACGAACGGTATGCCCCGGCGCTCGGCGTAGCGAATCTGCTTGCCGAACTTCTGCGGGGCAGCTGCGACTTCTGTTGGTATGCCGCGAGCGCGGAGCATGTGGGCGATGTCATTGCTTTCAGCGCGACCGTCCTCGTCGACCAGTGCGACCAGCACGGCGCTGGGCACGGATCGGTCGGCTGTCAATCCGTCGGCGATCAACGGGACGAGCAGGCGGGAGACACCCAGCGAGATGCCGACACCGGGGTAGGTGGACTTGCCGTCCGTGGCGAGCTCGTCATAGCGACCGCCCGAGCAGATGGAGCCGAGGTGTTCATATCCAGCCATCCGGGTCTCGAAGACGGTGCCGGTGTAGTAGTCGAGTCCTCGCGCAATCCGCAGGTCTGCCACGACCGTGACTCCGGGGGTACCTGCGGCCCCCGTGACCACCACAGCGAGCTCCTCGAGTCCTTCGTCCAGCAGCGGGTGCCGCACGCCCAGCGCACGCACGGCGGCGACGAAGGAGTCGTCCGAGCTGGTGATCTCGGCCAGCCCCAAGCACTGCGCGGCCTGATCGCGAGTGAGCCCCGCGTCGGTCTGGAGCAGCTCGAGCACTTTCTCGCCCGAAATCTTGTCGAGCTTGTCGACGATGGGCATGACGGCCGTGGGCTCGTCGATGCCCAGGCCTCGGTAGAAGCCCTCGAGCACCTTGCGATTGCTGATCTGCAGGGTCAGCGCGGGCACTGGCAGCCCCGCCAGCGCCTCAGCCATGACCCGAGCGATCTCGACGTCGAAGTGGAACGCCAGTTCTCCGCGACCCACGATGTCGATGTCGGCCTGTGTGAATTCGCGGAACCGCCCCTGCTGCGGACGCTCGCCACGCCACACCCTCTGGATCTGATAGCGCCGGAACGGGAACTCCAGATGACCGGCGTTCTCGACCACGTAGCGGGCGAAGGGCACCGTCAGGTCGAAGTGCAGGGCAAGCGCGTCCCCCGTCCGGTCGTGACCGGTCGGGTCCTCGGTCGCGTGAATGCGGCGAACCGTGTAGACCTCCTTGTCGATCTCACCCTTGCGCAGCAAGTGCTCGACCGGCTCGACCGCACGGGTCTCGATCGAGGCGAAGCCATGCAGCTCGAACACCGACCGCAAGTGGTCGAGCACGACGAGCTCGACGTTGCGCTCGGCCGGGAGGAACTCAGGAAAACCGCTCAGCTTGGCCATGTCAGGGCAGCTCAGACGGGCGTGGACTCGGCGCCAATTCAGCGAGGAAGGGGTTGGTGGCGCGTTCGCGACCGATCGACGATTGCGGTCCGTGACCTGGCAGCACGATGACGTCATCGGCCAACGGCAGCACGCGGTCACGCAGGCTTTCCTGCATCTGGTCGTGCGAGCCGCCCGTCAGGTCGGTGCGGCCAATGGAGCCAGCGAACAGGAAGTCGCCGCTGAACATGATCTGCGAGACATCCTCAGGACCGTCGTAGTCGATCCGGTAGAACACCGTGCCCGGCGTGTGGCCGGGAGCGTGGTCGACCCGAATCATCAACCCATCGATCTCGATCTGCACACCGTCCTCGGCCTCGCGCACATCGGCGGGCTCGACGAAGTCAGGCACCTCGGTCATCTGGAGCTGTTGACGCAGCATCGCGGCCGATTGCGTGGAGATGGCGGCCATCGGATCGCTCAGCAAATGCCGGTCGGCCGGGTGGATCCACACCGGACAGTTGTACTCGGCTGCGGCGTCCTGGGCGTTCCACATGTGGTCGAAGTGGCCGTGGGTGATCAGGATCGCCTCCGGCCGAAGATTTTGCTCGCTGACCACGTGCCGCAGTCCCGCCATGGCATCCATGCCGGGGTCGACCACGACGCAGCCGGTGCCGGGGCCACGCGCCGCGACATAACAATTGGCCTGCAGCGGACCGGCCGGGAACGACGTGAGAAGCACGTCCGTCAGGGTACGCGAGGCCAGCGGGTCACCACGACAGCATGTGCCTCCTAGACTGTCGGCATGGGTGAAGTGGCAACACATGCGTGGGGACGAATCGACGAGGACGGCAATGTCTTCGTCCGTACCGCCGACGGTGAACGACAGATCGGTCAGTGGAAGGCAGGCAGCCCCGAAGAAGGACTGGCGATGTACAGCCGTCGCTACGACGGGCTCGCCACCGAGGTCATGCTGCTGGAGAAGCGACTCGAGGGCGGTTCGGTCAGCCCCGATGACGCTTCCAAGGCTGTTGACACGGTGCGCCAGCAGATCACCGATGCGCAGGCGCTCGGCGACCTCGACTCGTTGAGTGTCCGCCTCGACGCGCTCACACCCGCCATTGACAAGGCGCGCGAGGAGCGGAAGGCCGAGCGTGCCGCCAAGACGGCCGAGGCCGAAGTGGCCAAGAACCGTATCGTCACCGAGGCCGAGAAGATTGCCGAGTCCACCGACTGGAAGAACGGCGCCGATCGGCTGCGCGAGCTGCTCGAGGAGTGGAAGGCGCTTCCCCGGCTCAGCAAGTCCGCTGACGACGCCCTGTGGCATCGATTCAGCTCGGCCCGCACCACCCACACGCGGCGCCGCAAGGCGCACTTCGGCGAGGTCGCCGTGGCTCGCGAAGGTGCTCAGAGGACCAAGGAGAAACTGATCGTCGAGGCCGAGGCGCTGTCGTCCTCGACTGAGTGGGGCCCCACGGCTGGCAAGTACCGCGATCTGATGACGCAATGGAAGAAGGCTGGCTCCGCGCCGCGCAACGTCGAGGACAAGCTCTGGAAGAAGTTCCGCGCCGCCCAGGACGTGTTCTTTCAGGCCCGCGACGAGGTGAACACGGCGCTCGACGCCGAGTACGCGGTCAACGCCGACAAGAAGCTGGAGATTCTCGTCGACGCCGAGAAGCTGCTGCCGGTCACCGATCCGGAGGCGGCGCGCAAGGCTTGGCATGACATCGCCGATCGCTGGGAGGCTGCCGGCAAGGTGCCTCGCGACCGCATGGGCGAGCTCGAGGCCCGCATCCGCACGGTCGAGGATGCCGTCCGCGTCGCTGGCGAGAAGAAGTGGAAGAGCACCGATCCAGAGAAGTCAGCGCGCGCCGACGACATGATCGGCAAGCTGCAGCGTGCCATCGACGAGGTGCAGGCCAAGCTCGTCAAGGCCGAGGCTGCCAAGGACGCCAAGAAGATGAAGGACCTGCAGGCCGACCTCGATTCCAAGCAGGCCTTTCTCGACATGGCCAAGAAGGCCCAAGCCGACTTCAGCTGAGGCGCACGGTTCGTCTTTCACCGCCGCGAGGTCACGCCCGGGCGCTGACCTCGCCACGCTCGGCCCATGGTTGCGTTCGAGGGCCGGCGGCTCATTGAGTCAAGCGGTAGACGTCGAAGACGCCCTCGACGGTGCGAACCGCCGCCAGCACGTGGCCGAGGTGCTTGGAGTCGGCCATCTCGAAGGTGAACTTGCTCTTGGCGACACGATCGCGCCCCAGCGAGAGCGACGCGGACAGAATGTTGACGTGCTGGTCAGAGATGACCCGCGTGATGTCGGACAGCAGTCTCGGCCGGTCGAGCCCCTCGACCTGGATGGCGACGAGAAAGGTGCTCTTGCCGGTGGGCGCCCAGCGCACCGCGACGAGGCGTTCAGCCTGCGTGCGTAGCGATACGAGGTTGACGCAGTCGACCCGGTGCACCGAGACCCCGGCGGTGCGGGTCACGAATCCTTGGATGGCGTCGCCGGGTACTGGCGTGCAGCACCGGGCCAGCTTGACCAAGACGTCGCCGTCCAGTCCGTCCACCAGCACGCCGGCATCGGTCGTGTGCCGTTCGCGACCCTTGCGGTCATCGCGCACCAGGGTCGTGGCCTCGGCGAGATCGTCGGCCGCGCCTTCGCGACCACCGGCCAGGTCGATGACCCGCTCGACGACGTTTTGCGGACCGACGTTGTTCTCGCCCACGGCGGCGTACAGGGCTGAGACGTCAGCCAACTGAAGTTCCTTGGCGACGGTCTCGAGGGTGTCGCGCTTGAACAATCGGTGCAGCGGCAGACCTTCCTTGCGCATCTGCTTGGCGATCAGGTTCTTGCCCAGCTCGATCGCTTCCTCGCGACGCTCCTTGGTGAACCACTGGCGGATCTTGTTGCGGGCCCGCGGACTCGCGACGAAATCGAGCCAGCCGCGACTCGGGCCCGCGTCGACGGTCTTGGACGTGAAGATCTCGACGACGTCGCCAGTGACCAGCTTGGACTCCAGCGACACCAGTCGGCCGTTGACGCGCGCGCCGATGCACGCGTGGCCGACCTCGGTGTGCACGGCGTAGGCGAAGTCCACCGGCGTGGACTTCTCGGGCAGCTGGATCAGGTCGCCGCGCGGGGTGTAGGCGTAGACGCCGCCGCTGTTCATCTCAAATCGCAACGAGTCGAGGAAATCCGCCGCATCGGAGGTCTCTGACTGCCAGTCCAGCAGTTCGCGCAGCCACACCATGTCGGCCGGGTCCTGCCCGACGCCGTGCTCTCCGGCACCGTTCTTGCCGCCACCCCCCTTCTTGGCATCGGCGCCCGCGGACTGATCTTCTTTGTACTTCCAGTGCGCAGCGACGCCGTACTCGGCGCGACGGTGCATCGCCCGGGTGCGGATCTGCAGCTCCACGGGCTTGCCCTGAGGTCCGATCACGGTGGTGTGCAGCGATTGATACATGTTGAACTTGGGGACGCTGATGTAGTCCTTGAATCGGCCGGGGATGGGATTCCACCGCGCGTGCAGCACACCGACCACGGCATAGCAGTCAGCCAACGAGTCGACCAGGATTCGCACGCCGACCAGGTCGAAGATGTCCGTGAAGTCGCGGCCGCCGACCAGCATCTTCTGATAGATCGAGAAGTAGTGCTTGGGACGACCAGTGACCGTGGCCTTGACCTTGCCGTGGCGCAGATCGGACTCGACGTCGCGGACGACGCGTTCGAGGAACTCTTCGCGAGAGGGCGCCCGATCGGCCACCAGCCGCACGATCTCGTCGTAGACCTTGGGATGCAGGGTCGCGAACGCGAGATCCTCCAGCTCCCACTTGATGGTGTTCATGCCCAACCGGTGGGCCAGGGGTGCGAAGATCTCGATGGTTTCGCGAGCGATGCGCTCTTGCTTGTCCTGCCGCAGGTACCGCAGCGTGCGCATGTTGTGCAGACGATCGGCCAGCTTGATCACCAGGACACGGATGTCGCGGCTCATCGCCACCACCATCTTGCGGATGGTCTCCGATTGCGCCGTGTCGCCGTACTTGACCTTGTCCAGCTTGGTCACCCCATCGACCAGTCGCACGACCTCGTCACCGAAGTCGGCGCGCAGCTCTTCCAGCGTGTACGGAGTGTCCTCGACCGTGTCGTGCAGTAGCGCGGCGCACAGGGTCGGGCCAGTCATGCCGAGCTCTGCCAGGATCGTGGTGACCGCCAGCGGGTGGGTGATGTACGGGTCGCCGCTCTTGCGGGTCTGGCCTGCGTGCATGCGATCCGCGATGTCGTAGGCCTTGCGGATGGCGGAGACGTCGGCCTTGGGGTGGATGGCCCGGTGAATCGTCAGCAGCGGGTCCAGGACGGCGTCGTCTGAAGCAGGCTTGGATCCGATCCGCGACAGCCGGTTGCGCACGCGAGACGACGCCGGCGCGGAGTCGGTCTTCGACTCGCCCGGTGGAGCATCGACGCGGTCGGCCACGCACCCTCCTCGGATCGACTTCCATCGTAGCCGCCGAGGTCAGGCCAGCTGGCCGATCAGGGTCGCGGCCGTGCCGATCACCAGCAGCGCAACCACCACGTAGGCGGTGATACGTACCATGTTCTGACTCATTGTCACCTCCTGGCAACAGTTGACGTGTGGTGCTGGAACGGGCGAGGCTCAGTAGGCGCGCAGCGTGCAGACGGTCATCGGGGCCAGCCGCTGGCGACCGCCGAGGGCTGTGATCTCGATGGGCAGCACGGCACCGGCCGTGACTCCCCCGCAGCGCCTGACCAGCTCGTCCACAGCGCCGAGCGTGCCGCCGGTGGCGAGGACGTCGTCGACCAGGAGCACGCGCTGCCCTTCCTTGATCGCGTCGACGTGGACCTCGAGCGTCGCTGTGCCGTACTCCAACGCGTACTCCGCCGCATGGACCTCGGCTGGCAGCTTGCCCTGCTTGCGGATCGGGACGAATCCGACGCCAAGACGCATGGCCACCACCGGACCGAAGATGAATCCGCGTGCCTCGACCCCCGCGACGACGTCGACGTCCCACTGGGCTGCCGCGGCGGCCAGCTCGTCAACGACGCGCTCGAACACGGCCGGTTCGCCCACCAGCGGGGTGATGTCCCGAAACATGACCCCCGGTTCGGGCCAGTCGGCGATGACGTTGGTGTGGGCGTCGATCAGATCGCTGAGCGCGGCCATGTCGCTGTCCCGGGCCAGGTGATGTGTCACTTCAGCGTGACGTCGCAGGCGTCCTTGGCGTGCTTTTGGATGTTGTTGCCGGCGTCGGTGAATTTCTCGTCGCTGAGCTGGGTGAACGACGACGCGACGCCCTGCAGCTTGGTCGGGTCGACGCCCTCAGGCAGCTCGCCGGCCTGGATCTTGGCGAAGTCGGCGAACTTGATGCCGGCGTCTGACAAAGCTTTCTCGACACTGGTGATGCCGTCGTCCAGCACCTTCCAGTCGGCCTTGACATCCTCTGGAGCCTGGTCGGCGAGCTGATGGAAGGTCTTGAACGCATCCTCGAGTCCACCGATGTTGCCACTGTCGAGCGTGTCGAAGGTCTTCGATGCGGACTCCAGATCGGTGCAGTAGGCGCTGTCCGCGTCACCGCTGCCTCCACAAGCTGTCAACGAGGTGCCGAGCAGGACGGCGCCCGCGATGGCGAGGGTTGCCTTCATCGTGTCTCCTCTGTGTGCGGTTGCGGGACCATCCCGGCCGCAGTTTTCGTCGCCTCAGCATGCCATGGCCGTGGATCAGTCATGATCCGCCCTTGGGTCGCTGTGAACGCGACGTGCGCGACGGCTGACTGCGCTTGGACGAGCCCGACGGAGCCACGGTACGGGCGACAGCGACGGGGTCGGTCGCGGGTGCGGCCTGACGCTTGGCGCGTCGGGCGAGCACTCGCTTGGTGTGCTGCACGATCATCGGATCGCTTTCCTTGAGCTGCGCGGCCAGCGGGGTGGCGATGCAGATCGAGGAGTACGTGCCGGCCGCCATGCCGACGAACAAGGCGAGTGCGAGGTCCTTCAGCGGTCCGGTACCCAGCACCGCAGCCCCCACCACCAAGAGCGCGAAGACCGGCAGCAGTGCGGTGATCGAGGTGTTGATCGAGCGAACCAGGGTCTGGTTGACCGCGAGATTGGCCTGTTCGGAGTAGGTGCTGATCGTGGAGTCGGGGATCTGCTTGGTGTTCTCACGCACCTTGTCGAAGACCACGACGGTGTCGTAGAGCGAGTAGCCGAGGATCGTGAGGAGTCCCGTGACGGTGGCGGGAGTGACTTCGAACCCCGACCACGCGTAGATGCCGGCAGTGATCAGGAGGTCGTGGCCGAGCGCCACGAGCGCCGCGACGGACATGCGCCACTCGCGGAAGTAGATCCAGATGAAGATCACCACGATGACCAGGAAGACCACCAAGCCGGTCAGCGCCTTCTTGGCCACCTGTTCGCCCCAGCTGGGGCCGATCAGGTTCTGACTGACCTCGGTCGCTCCGGCCGTGGTCAGCGCGTCCTGGATCACGGTCGCCTGGTCCTGGGTCAGGGCACGCGTCTGGATGCGGATGGCAGAGCTGCCTGAGGTTCTGGAGATCGGATCGCCCGTCTCAGGGACACCCGCGTCGCGCACCGCGTTGGCGAGATCATCGGCGGTCTTGGCGTTGGCGGTCTGGACCTGCGCGGTGAACTCGACGCCGCCCTTGAATTCGATGCCCAAGTTGAACCCGCGCACGCCGAACGCCACGCTCGCGAGGATCACGATGACCGCGGAGATCGAGTACCAGAGCGTTCGACGCCCGACGAAGTTGAAGGAGACCTTGCCCTCGTACAGATGCTGTCCGAACGTGCTGACGCGGCCCATCAGGACTCCCCTCCGGTGCTGCGCCCTATCTCGGACACCTTGCGACCTGAGATACCGAGGTGGGCTGGATCGAGGCCGGAGAGCCGGTGGCCCTGACCGAAGAACTTGGTGCGCGCCAGCAGCGTGACCAACGGCTTGGTGAACAAGAACACGACGAACACGTCGATGATCGTGGTCAGGCCGAGCGCGAACGCGAATCCGCGCACCACGCCGATGGCGAAGATGAACAAGATCACCGCGGCCATCAGCGAGACTGCGTCAGCGGCCAAGATCGTGGTGCGCGCGCGCACCCAACCTGCTTCGACGGCGAGCCTCAACGACTTGCCGTCGCGCACCTCGTCGCGGATGCGCTCGAAGAACACGATGAACGAGTCGGCCGTGATGCCGATCGCGACGATCAGGCCGGCGATGCCCGGCAGCGTCAGGGTGAACCCGACGCCCTTGCCGAGCAGCAGCACCATGACGTACGTGGCGCCAGCCGCAATCAGCAGCGATCCGACGATCACCAGACCGAGGCCCCGGTAGTACGCCAAGCTGTAGATCACGACAACCAGCAGGCCAACGAGCCCGGCGATCAGACCCGCCTTGAGCTGCGTGCCAGCCAGCGACGGACCCTCCTCGGAGACGCCATTGACGCCGAACGTGAGGGGCAGCGCACCGTACTTGAGCTGATTGGCCAAAGCCTTGGACGTTTCGGAGGTGAAGCTGCCGCTGATCTGGGATGAACCGTTGGTGATGTGTGCGTTGCTCGTGGGTGCGCTGAGCACTTCGCCGTCGAGCACGATCGCGAACCGGCGCTGCTGCGGCGTGAGGGCGTCGGTGACCTGGTCGAACACCTCGGATCCGGATCCCTTGAGCGAGATCTGGACGAGCCACTGGGCCTGCTGCGGGTCGTAGCCCTGCTCGGCGCTCTTGACCTGTGATCCCTCGATGACGGTGGGACTGAGGACCATGACCTCACCGGTCTCCACGTCACACGTGACGACGGGCTGGTTGGAGGCATCCTCGACCCGGTTGCCCTTGGGGTCGCAGACGAAGTTGGTGGCCTGCGCCTGCAGTGCAGCAATGCCGTCCTGGTACGGCTTCTCGAGGGTCTGCAGCCCCTCCGTCTCCGCCTTGATCATCTGGTCCAGCGTGAGCTTGGTCCAGTCGATCTTGTCGATGGTCTCTTGGGCCTCGTCGACGGCGGCCTGGTCGGGCTCAGCGGTGGCGCTGGGGAGCTGATCGGCCCACACCAGACGGAATCGTAGCTGGGCGGTGCGACCCACTTCGTCGACGATGTTGCCGCGCTTCTGGCCCGGGATCTCGATGATGACCTGGTCGCCGCCCTGCGTCGTGACTTCGGCCTCCGAGACGCCGGTGGCGTTGACACGCTGGTCAATGATGTCGCGCGCCTGGCTCAGCTTGGCGGCAGTCACGCCACCTGAGCTCGCGGACGCCTGGAGCGTGATGCGTGTGCCGCCCTGCAGATCCAGCCCGAGGCGCGGCTGCCACGTGGGATCGGCGTCCTCGTCAGAGGACAGACCGATGCCGGCGACCAGCGCGTAGAGCGCGGCGATGATGATCATGAAGATCGTCAGGGTGCGCGCGGGCCGCGGGAGGCCGGCGCGGGTGCTGCGCGAGCTCTTCTGAGCCATCACGCGCTGTCGTCGGCGGGTGCATCCGTGGACGCCGGTTCGACGATGCGTCCGACGGCTTGACGCGCCACCGTGAGAACGACGTGGGGCGCGACGCGCAACTCGATGGTGTCGTCGCCGACAGCGACCAGCTCGCCGTGGATGCCGCTGGCCAGCATCACCTGCAGGCCGGGAGCCAGTTGGGCTTGCAGGCCGGCAAATTCGCGCTGCCGGGACCGCGCGGGGCGCAGCACCAGAAACCAGAACAAGATGGCGAGCAGCAGCAGTGGGAGGAATTGAGCCCAGTCGGACACGATGCGAACTCCAGAATCGACGTGGTCACGTCGCGGTCGCGACGGGCCGCGGACAGTGTAGGCCCCGGCAACATCCCATACTGACGGGTGGATCAAGACCTTGACGCACGGGGTGTTTCAGACCGAGTCCGACTCGTCTCCGAAGGGCAGCTGCCCGGTGCCATTCGGCGGGGTGAGTCCCAGATGCTGCCACGCAGCCGGCGTGGCCACACGACCGCGCGGTGTGCGGGCCAGGAATCCGAGCCGCACCAAGAACGGCTCGGCGATTTCTTCCACGGTCTCGCGCTCCTCGCCGACCGCGACGGCAAGGGTGGCAACGCCCACGGGGCCGCCGCCGAAGCTGCCGCACAGGGCAGTCAGCACCGAACGATCGAGTCGATCCAGACCAAGGTCGTCGACCTCGTACAGAGCCAGTGCCGCACGGGCGACGTCGGCGTCGACGACTCCCGCGGCGCGCACCTCGGCGAAGTCGCGCACGCGACGCAGCAGCCGGTTGGCGATACGTGGCGTACCTCGGGAGCGGGAGGCGATCTCGTGGCCGCCTTCGTCAGTGAGCTCGAGCTGGAGCAGACCGGCCGAGCGCTCGACGATGCGATGCAGCTCGTCGGTGCCGTAGAAGTCGAGCTGGGCCGTGAAGCCGAACCGATCGCGCAGGGGTCCGGGCAACAGACCAGCCCGCGTGGTGGCTCCGACCACGGTGAACGGTGGAATCTCCAGCGGGATGGCCGTGGCCCCGGGCCCCTTGCCCACGATGACGTCGACGCGGAAGTCCTCCATGGCCATGTAGAGCAGCTCTTCGGCTGGACGCGACATGCGATGGATCTCGTCGATGAACAGCACGTCGCCCTCGTTGACGCCGGACAAGATGGCGGCAAGGTCGCCAGCGTTCTGTATGGCCGGGCCGCTGGAGATGCGTAAAGGAGCCGAAAGCTGGTGCGCGATGATCATGGCGATCGTGGTCTTGCCGAGACCCGGTGGTCCCGACAGCAGGACGTGATCGGGCGTGCGTCCGCGGCCGACGGCGGCCTCGAGCATGAGGGAGAGCTGTTCGCGCACCCGTTCCTGTCCGATCAGCTCGTCGAGCGATCGGGGACGGAGCGCCGCCTCGAAGGAGCGGTCTTCCAGATCGGATTCGGCGACGATCGCGTCGAAGCGGGCCTCGTCGCTGGATGGATCGTCGGTCATCGGCTGGCCTTTGACAGGGTGCGCAACGCGTCGCGCAGAGCGATGGATGTGTCGGGCTCAACACCCGGATCGAGCCCGGCGGCGACCGACTCGACGGCAGCATCGGCGTCGCGGACGGGGATGCCGAGTCCGATCATGGCCTCGTGCACCTGGCCGCGCCACGCCCCGGACGACCCACCAGCGGCCACCGTGGTGGTGACGCCGATGCGGTCGCGCAGCTCGATGACGATGCGCTCGGCTCCCTTGCGTCCAATGCCGGGCACCGTGGTGAGCGTGGGGAAGTCGGACTGGCCGACGGCTTGCCGAATGCGGTCGGGATCCAGCACCGCCAACATGGCTTGGGCCACCTTGGGACCGACGCCGCTGGCGGTCTGCAACAGCTCGAACATGTCGCGCTCGTCGGTGTCGGCAAAGCCGAAGATGGTGAGGGAGTCCTCGCGCACGACCATCGAGGTCGACAGCTGGACCTCCTGGCTGAGGCGCAGTCCGGCGATGGTCGACGGAGTGCACATCACCTGCATGCCAACGCCGCTGACGTCGACCACGACCGAGGTGAGGGTGACGGCCGCGATCTTTCCGCGAACGTGGGCGATCATGACCGACCTCCAGCTACCGCGACTGCCGATGCGAGTCGCTGGGCTGCTCCCCCACGCCACACGTGGCAGATGGCCAGGGCGAGGGCGTCGGTCGCGTCGGCCGGCTTGGGGGTCTCGGACAGACGCAGCAGCCGAGTGACCATCTGGGCCACTTGGGCCTTGTCGGCGCGGCCGCTGCCCGTGACGGCCGCCTTGACCTCGCTCGGCGTGTGCAGGTGGACCGGGATGCCGTGCCGTGCTGCCACGACCATGGCGATGGCGCTCGCCTGGGCTGTACCCATCACGGTGCGGACGTTGTGTTGGGCGAAGACGCGCTCGACTGCGACGACATCGGGTTGGTGCTCGGTGATGCGCGCCTCCAACGCCTGCTCCAGCTGGTGCAGCCGCCGGGCAATGTCCAGATTCGGCGGGGTGCGCACGACTGCGACGTCCACCAGGGTGAGCGGTCGTCCGACGGAACCCGTGACCACTCCCACGCCGCAGCGCGTGAGGCCGGGGTCCACCCCGAGGACAGTCATGCCGATCGAACCCATGTTCGACAGCCTAGCGAGGCTCACTGATCAATCGCGGACGACACGCGGTCACCCGGTCGGCCGCCAGCGGCTTCAGTCCATCAGTAGTTCGCGTAGACGTTCTGGACGTCGTCGCAGTCCTCGAGGACGTCGATGAGGCGGTCGACCTTCTCGGCGCCCTCCTGGTCGACGTCGACGGTCATGGTGGGCACGAACAAGGCGTCGGCCGAGTCGTAGTCCAGGCCGGCTTCCTGCAGCGCCGTGCGGACGGCCACCAGATCAGTGGGCTCGGAGATGACCTCGAAGCTGCCGTCGAGATCGTTGACCTCCTCGGCGCCGGCGTCAAGGACTGCCATCAGCACGTCGTCCTCCGTGGTGTCGCCGCCTTCTTGTTCGGCGGGCACGATGATGACGCCCTTGCGGTGGAACATGTACGACACCGATCCGGGATCAGCCATCGTGCCGCCGTTGCGGGTCATGGCGGTGCGAACCTCCATGGCGGCTCGGTTCTTGTTGTCGGTGAGGCACTCCACCAGCATCGCAACGCCCTGGGGGCCGTAGCCCTCGTACATGATCGTCGTGTAGTCGGCACCGCCGCCGTCCAGGCCCCCGCCGCGCTTGACGGCACGATCAATGTGGTCCTTGGGCACTGATGACTTCTTGGCCTTCTGAATCGCGTCGAAGAGCGTGGGGTTGCCCTCGACGTCGGGGCCACCGATCCGGGCAGCCACTTCGATGTTCTTGACCAGCTTGGCGAACATCTTGCCGCGCTTGGCGTCGACGATCGCCTTCTTGTGCTTGGTGGTCGCCCACTTGGAGTGGCCGGACATGAGGTGTTCCCTTTCTACGACTGTGAGACGAGGTCGACGAAGTACCGGTGGATGCGGTCGTCGGTGCCCACCTCAGGGTGGAAGGACGTCGCCATCAGGTGCTGTTGTCGAACCGCGACAATCCTACCGGCGGCCTGGCCCGAGGGGATCGTCGCGAGGACCTCGACGTCATCGCCGACCTCCTCGACCCATGGCGCCCGAATGAAGACGCCGCGCACCGGGGCGTCGAATCCGTCGAACTGCAGCGGCCCCTCGAAGGAGTCGACCTGCCGTCCGAAGGCGTTGCGCCGCACCGTGATGTCGAGCCCGCCGAGGGTCTCCTGGCCGGCGATGCCGTCCTCGATCCGGTCGGCCAGCATGATCATGCCGGCGCAGGTCCCGAAGGTCGGCATGCCGCCGGCGATCCGCTCGACCAGCGGGTCGAACAGGTCGAAAGCCCGCGCGAGCTTGTACATCGTGGTCGACTCGCCGCCGGGCAGCACCAAGCCGTCGCACTGCTCCAGCTCCTCGGGTCGTCGGACCGCGAGGGTCCTCGCGCCCAGCGCTCTCAGGACGTGCAGGTGCTCGCGAACATCGCCCTGGAGAGCGAAGACGCCGATCGTTGGAGAAGCCACCGCCTCAGGCTATCGGCGTCCGTCACGCGGCCGCCGCACGTGGCGATCGGCGATCAGAAAGCGGCCATTCGATCATCGCCTTGCGCCGACGTGCTGAGTTCTGCGCGGCACCACGACGGCGATGACGCTGAGCGCCACCGCCGCCGCTCCCTCTCGGATATCCCTCCCGATCGGGTCACGTGCGAGGCACAACTCTCCGCGCGACGAGCGCGCCAGATCGTTCTCCCTCGGCCAACGTGCTGCCGAATGGGGCACTCCCATACCCCGTGCAGCAGTCATTCGATCATACCCCGAAAGCGGTGTTGCGCCGCAGTGGATCAGAGACCACGCCGTTCAGTTGGCTTGCGCACCCGCGCTCAGGACCACGCACCGCAGGTGAAGCCCGTGCCCAGCAGGTTGAGCGTGCCCGCTCGGGTTGACCCCGCGGTCCAGCTCGTGTTGGGCAATGTCGCTGTGACGTCAATGTTGAAATTGGAGCCGACCAAGGTGCCGAGCAGATCAGCTGTCACCCGCGCTGACCGCTGGGAGCCGGATGCGGTGACGGTCAGACTCTGACCCGTCTCGCGGATCACTGCCGTGTAGGCCAGCGCCGTTGGCACGGCCGATGCCTGCCACGTGGTGGTGAGACTCTTGGTCCCCAGCAGCGGGTTGTCGGTGGTGCAGCTGACGGCCACTGGTTTCGTCACACCACCGGACGCCACGGACCCGGAGCTCACCAGCGAGGTGTCGGTGAAGCTGGCCTTCGTCAACACCGCCGTCTGCGGGATGACCACACTCGCGATCAACACCGCACTCACCACGAGCGGAACTCCCTGACGACGGCGTCCGGGCGCGCGCCGCTGCGCTGAGGCTGGGCTGCAGTGCTGACCTTGTGGTCGTAGCAACGGGGCCATCATGATGGTCCCCGCCACCATCATGACGAGCAGGGCCCGGATCCACGGGACCGCGATCGCCGTCACGATATGCCCAATCCAGGGAACGCCGAAGACGACGCGATACGCCGCGTCCGCCCGGTAGGACTCGACATCGGGGGACGGGTTCGCGTCGCCCTGGAGCGTCATGACGACGCCATCGGACCGCATCGTGGTACTCACCACACGGTGGGTCACTCGCGCGCCATCACCCCGCGTGACGCTCACCACATCTCCCACGACGATGTCAGTGGCTGCGACCGGACGGGAGAATGCGAGCGCGCCGGTGGGAATCGTTGGCTCCATCGAACCGGATGTGAACACCAGCGGCCTCAGGTGGCCCGACGCCGCGAGAACCGCGAGAACCGCGCTTGCTGCGCCGAGCACTGCGCCGATCCACAGGAGGCTGCCAACCATCCGGCGCGTAGCGGTCCTCACGACACCGCCTGGGTCGCGGCGAAGGTGAACGACAGCTGCCCGGTCCGGTTCTGATTTTCATTGACTGCGCTGGAAGCAAGCCCGACGACCATGCAGATTGACTGGCTCTGGTCGCCGGCGATCGTCTGAGCTGAAGAGATGAGATTCTTGTTTGTCGCGTCCACCGCCTGCGCCGGACCGATCGCCGAGCCTGAGCACGACTCCTCCTGCGGATAGGTCGTGTCCGAGGCAGCCGAGCCGGTGAAGAACCGAACGGTGATCGGTGCCCCGACATAAGTCCAGGTTGGGGTGGAGCCCTTCGTGACAGTGGCCGTGTACGTGAACGTGGGAGATCCGACGTTCTTGACCACCAGGTTGAAGGCCTTCTGCTCCCCCGGGGTCAGATCAGTCCAACTGATGGATGATTTCGCGTAGGAAGTTCCCAGACCGACTCCCCCCGTGGTGTCGAACTGCATGTCCATGGCACCTGAAGTGATCGATCCGCCGGTGACGGCCGCCTGATCGGTCCAAAATGCCATGGTCCCCATCGCTCCGAAACCGGCGACCAGCCCCAGCGACAGCAGCGCACGCACCGAAATGTCGCGGCGCCCCCGCCGGGATGCCCGAATCTGCACGCGCGCGACGTGGCGGCCATCAGCCATGATGCACCTCGTGGCGACGCCGAACGAACCGCACACCCAAGGCCAGCATTGCTGAGGCTGCGACCAGCAGCCACGCCGAGACGCGCGAACCAACCCCTGGAAGCAGTGCCCCTCGGCCCACGTCGCCGGATCCACCGGCGGACTCATTGCGCTCAGGCGTCCCGGCCAAGGCCACGGTGAACACCGCTGCAAGCGTCGTCCGCTGCGTCTGATTGCTCGACGCCGGGTCGAATGTTGCGTTGACGTCGACCCGCGCCACGTCCCCACGCTTGATGTTCTGCTTCGTCATGTTCTCGCTCGGCATTCCGTTAATGAGGCTGACCCAGGAGCCTCCGTCGACGCGGGCTCGCAGTGCGATGTCGTCGTTGCTCACCAGCTCTGGAGAACCGGCTCTTCGAGCCGTGATGGTGAACAAGGCGCCGCCGGGACCGTCATTGCGCACGTAGAACGTCTCGATCTGAGAGTCTCCTGGTACCCACCGCATCGATTCGCTGAAAAGCGTGTCCGGCAGGGACTCATACCAGGTGATGCCGTCGCGGCTCAGGCTGATCTCGTCAGCTGCGTGCGCTGGCGCGGCGCTCAGCATCACAGCGGCCAACGCCAGGAGGCAGCACCGGGTGAGCTTCATGACGTGGTGGCCTCCTTCGGGGTTGACAATCGTCCAGCGCGACGGTCGCGGATGGGGCTGCTGAGCATGTGCGCTGCGTAGAGGGCCAGCACACCGGCCACTCCGTAGGTGGCCATCTGACGTTGGTCGCCGGTCAGCGCATCGTTGACGTACCCCAGGTACGGAACCGCGTACCAGACCCTGCCCTTGAGCTGGACCGGACGTACCGGTTCAGCATCAGGAATCGAGTTGGCATCTCCCTGGGTCGTCAGACTGCGCGTCCCGTCCAGCCGGTGACCGACTGTCACCACGCGGTGCGTGACGACGGTCGGTCGACCCGATTCGAGCTGATACGTGATCACGTCGCCGGCAACGATGTCCGACTGGTCTACCGGCTTGACTACCGCCAGCGTGCCCGGCGGTAGCGACGGCCGCATCGATCCGGTGAGGACCGTGTACGGCGTCGCTCCCACCAGTCGCGGCACCAACACCGCCACCACGAGGACAGCGCTGATCGAGATGATCAGGAACCATGCGACGACCTGAGTGATCCAAGCCCCGCGAGAACGGATGCCCAACATGAGCAGGATCTACGGGTTGGGGTCAACCTGCACGGCATTGATCTCGAGGGCATCGAGCGCTGCGGTCGAGACGCCCTGGGATTCGTTGTCAGCAATCGCGCCGTAGTTCCAATCAACGGTGATCGTGACGGAGATCGGTCCAGAAGCGCTGATCGTTCCGCCGCCGGTCAGGGCGGCAGTGATGTTGACCGCGTCGCCCTCCACAGCATCAGGAGCAGCGTCGTTGAACGCGGCCTCCGCGGTCGCCACTGACGCGTCGTCCAGCGTCACCGTCGCCTCGATGTTGTCACCGGTCATCGTGATGGTCCCCGTGCACTCCTTGGTGACCTCGTCGCCCGGCACGAGCAACGCCACGGGCGTGATCCCGTTGACGTCGAGCCATGCAGTTCCGCACGTCACGTCGTTGAGCTTCAACGTGCCCGCCGTCAGCGTTCCGCCGTCGACGTCGTCGTCAGCGGTCCAGTACGCGAGCGAGCCAGCGCCGCCGAGCAACAAAACGGCGGCAGCGGCCGCCGCAACGGCGCCCTTGGTTGACTTCTTCATTCAGTTCTCCCTCTTCGACCGGCAAGCGCCGTCCTCGTGATTGGGACGTTAGTCCCAGATCGAATGATGACGTACGAATGACGACCTGTCCCGTTCAATGCGCCATGCCCGCGGCCGTCGCAGCAGCAGCGCGGATGCACAAGTGCCCGAAACCGGCTTGCGCACCTCGCGAATTGACTGCAATATCAGGGACCGGAGGCCACTAAGTCGCTCGAACAGCCATCGGGCTCACGAGAAAAGATGATCCATTCTGACTACAACGAGAATGGCTCGCCGAGAGCGCCTGTACTGACGCTCCTGCCCTACCAGCCGCGCTCGGCCAACCGATGCGGCTCGGGGATCTCGTCGACGTTGATGCCGACCATGGCCTCGCCCAGCCCGCGGGAGACCTTGGCGATCACGTCGGGATCGTCGAAGAACGTGGTGGCCTTAACGACGGCTGCGGCGCGCTCGGCCGGATTGCCCGACTTGAAGATGCCGGAGCCGACGAACACGCCCTCAGCGCCCAGCTGCATCATCATGGCGGCGTCGGCAGGGGTGGCGATGCCACCGGCCGTGAACAGCACTACGGGGAGCTTGCCGGCCTCGGCGACCTCCCTGACCAGGTCGACGGGCGCCTGGAGCTCCTTGGCTGCCACGTACAGCTCGTCGAGACTCAGCGTCTGCAGCCGGCGGATCTCGCCGCCGATCTTGCGCATGTGGGTCGTGGCGTTGGATACGTCGCCCGTGCCGGCCTCACCCTTGGAGCGGATCATTGCTGCGCCCTCGGAGATGCGACGTAGCGCCTCGCCGAGGTTGGTGGCGCCGCAGACGAACGGCACGGTGAAGTTCCACTTGTCGATGTGGTGCGCGTAGTCGGCCGGGGTCAAGACCTCAGACTCATCGATGTAGTCGACGCCGAGGCTCTGCAGGATCTGCGCCTCGACGAAGTGGCCTATGCGGGCCTTGGCCATGACCGGGATCGAGACGGCGTCGACGATCGCGTCGATCATGTCCGGATCGCTCATGCGCGACACGCCACCCTCGGCCCTGATGTCAGCGGGAACCCGCTCGAGCGCCATGACGGCGACGGCGCCAGCGTCTTCGGCGATCTTGGCCTGCTCCACGTTGACGACGTCCATGATGACGCCGCCCTTGAGCATCTCCGCCATGCCGCGCTTGACGCGGGACGTGCCGGTTCCGGTGGTCGTGCTGTCGTTGCTCACGCGTGATGGTCCTTCGTCGGGGTGATCGATCGTCTCGAGTTTACTCCCGGCACACAGGTCTCCCGCGCCCAGTCCACCTGTCGAGCGACCGCCGCTGGCTAGCGCTGCGCGACGGCCGCAGCACGCATGTCGACGAGTCTCGGGTACCGGACCCGTGGACGCCCCTGCGCCAACCCACGCCGACGTTCGAGCACGTCGATACGCCGCCATCCGGACCGATCGATCACGCCGATGCCTCGCGATCTCAGCAGCGGCTCCAGCCCTCCCGTCGCCGACGGATCAGGGAGGTCACCGGCGTTGAAATCCTCGACCAGCCGGTCGACGGTCTCCTGAGCGCACGTCTTGTTGGTCCCGATGAAACCCGTGGGCCCGCGCTTGATCCACCCGGCCACGTAGGTCCCGGGCATCTCGTCGACCCGCCCCCGGCTGTTCGGCACGACAGCCCGCTGCTGATCGAACGGGAGATCAGGCACGCCTCGGCCGCGATACCCGACGGAGCGCAGCACCAGCCCGGTGGTGACGATCTCGGTCTTCTCGGTGATCTCGGCCCGCACGGCGCCAGGCGTCCCCACGAGCCGGGTGGTCGCCACCCGCACGCCGTCCACCGCTGCTGTTCCACAGATCTCCACCGGAGCGCTCTGATAGCGCAGCACGATACGACGGGGGCGCTTGGCATCCGGGCGGTCACGCAGCGCATCGACCTTCAGACGCGTCATGGGGTCATCGCTGGCGACGGCGAGCTCATCGACCAGATCGCCTTCGACCACGACGTCGAAGTCCGGGTGGGACAGCAGGCCGGTCAGTTCCGGGAGGGTGAAGGCCGACTGAGCCGGACCACGTCGTGCCAGCAGCACGACCTCGCGCACGGCGCTACCGCGCAATGCCTCGAGCGCGTGATCGGCGATGTCGGTGGTCGCCAGCCGCTCCGGATCGCTGGCCAGGATCCGCGCGACGTCCAGAGCCACGTTGCCATTGCCAATGATCACCGCAGTGCGGTGCGACAGGTCGAAGGACGCGTCGGCCTGATCTGGATGACCGTTGTACCAGGCCACGAAGTCGGTGGCGGTCACGCTGCCGGGCAGGTCCTCGCCCGTGATGCCCACGCGACGGTCGAGCGAGGCGCCGGTGGCGTACAGGACCGCGTGATGGCGCACGGCGAGCTCAGCGTGCGTCACATCGACGCCCACCTCGACGCCGAGGGCGTAGGAGAACCCTTCCTGGTCCTCGATCTGACCGAACAGCCGGGTGATGGTGCGAGTGGCCGGGTGGTCGGGCGCCACCCCGGCGCGCACCAGCCCGTACGGCGTGGGCAGACGGTCGATCACCGTGACCTCGGTGCGCGGCCGCTTGAGCAGCTCGTCGGCGGCGTACAGGGCCGCCGGCCCTGCGCCCACGATCGCCACCGAGAGGGTGCGCTGGGCGTCGTGCTTGCGCACGATCGGCGTGACGGGCGCCTGGGGCGGGTATTCGCGTGCCGGTTCGTGGAACATCGCGTTGATGTCAACGAATGGCAGCTCGGTATCGGTCAGTCGGTAGTCGCGGGTGATGGCGCCCACCGGGCACGCGGTGATGCAGGCCCCGCAGTCCACGCACGAGACCGGGTCGATGTAGACCATCTCGGCCGTCGCGAAGTCCGGCTCGTCCGGCGTCGGATGGATCGCGTTGACCGGGCAGGCAAAGGCGCAGGACGCATCGCCGCAACACGCCTGGGTGACGACGTGGGGCACGCGTCAGGCGGCTTCGCTGAATGCGACCGCAGGCTCGCTGCGGAATCGCGAGGAACGGCCGTCGATCTTCAGCAGTCGCCACATGAAACGACCGACGCGGGTCATCAGACCGGCCTCCTCGGCGAGCATGCGCACGTCCGCGAAGACCTCGCTGAGGTGCTCACGCGACTCCGGGGCCCGCCAGTACAGGTCTTTCATGACGTGACGCGGGATGTCGAACTCGCGACTCATCTCCTTGGCCGGGATCAAGATTGCGTCGCCGAGCACCCGCATGATGACCGGAAAGAGCACGGTCATCACCTGACGCTCGGCCCAGCTCAGACGCGGGGCGTTGGCGAGAATGTAGTGGTGCGCAAACGAGATGTGCCGCGCCTCCTCAGCGACGTGGATCTGCATGATGCGCTGGATGACCGGCGGCATCTGCTCACCGCCGCGCAGCACCCGCTTCTGCGTGTGGTCGATCGGCTCCTCGCCGGCGAGCACACCCACGAAGAACGCAAAGGGCGCGATCGATCCGGCCCACGGCAGGACGGTAGCGACCTTGCGCATCCACCACCTCATGCCCGGCACGTCGACGCCGATGCGGTCGACGGCGCGCTGGAACATCTGGGTGTGGTGGCACTCCTCGGTGACCTCGTGGGTCAGGTAGCGAAACTCCGGAGAGCCGTTGGGCAGCGTGAAGACGTACTGCATGACGCCACGGATCAAGATGTTCTCGAACTGCAGCCCGACCTTCATGATGTTGGCCTGACGCCACATGCCGATGGCGATCTGCTGGTCCAGCGGCTGCTCGCGGTACCAGGCCGACGCGCCGAGCCGATCGGCCTGGGGCAGCACCCACCGCGGGTCGGTCGGATCGACCTGGAAGTCAGGGTGGTCCCACGCGATGTCGCGGAAAGCATCGAAGTGACGGTCCACGGATGCCTGCGACAGGTCCTCGAGCACCTGGGCGTACGTCTCGGCAGACATGCCGGGCTCCATCTCGGGCAGCTCCGGCAGATCCTCGGCGGCGCGGTACGGAGCAGCGTGCTGGGATGTCGCATCCTGAAGGGTCATACCTCCAGTATGTGAAGACGCCATCTATACGTCAAGGTCTATGTAACATTCGGAGTGTCACATAGGTCACGTGGCTCCTTGCCTACTCCAACCCCGGGTGGGCCACGGCTTGACGACGCACGATCAACATCCGCTGTCCCACCGTGATCGCGCTGGCGACGGCCAGCGCCCACAAAGTGATCTCGCGCAGGAACGGAAGGTCGAACAATCCCGAAAGTCCCGTCATCACCAAGATGGCGACCAGCCGATCCGCACGCTCGGCGATGCCGCCCTTGGCGGTCATCCCCAGCCCCTCGGCGCGGGCGCGCGTGTACGACGTCAGATTGCCCAGCACGAGACAGGCAAGACTCAGGTACAGATACATCTCGGCGCCGCCGAGGTCGGTCTCGGCACCCTGTCGCGAGTAGTAGATGACGAGGCCGGCGAACACCGCAGCGTCTGCCACCCGGTCCAGGCTGGAGTCAAGAAATGCACCCCACTTGGAGGACTGGCCCGATTGTCGAGCCATGTAGCCGTCCATGATGTCGCTGAACACGAACGCCGTGATGACCAGCGTCCCGACGAAGAACTGGCCTCGCGGGTAGAACCACAGGGCACCGGCGCTCACGCCGATGGTGCCGACCCACGTCACCCAATCGGGCTTGACCCCCAGTCGAAGCAGCAGATTGGCAAGCGGTGCCCAGACGTTGGTCCAGAACTGCCGGAATTGCTCGAGCATTCAGTCCTCCTGATCCCATGCCTCGGCCAGCATCTCGCGAGTGTCCTCGAGCAGCTGGGGCATGGCTTTGGTGTGCCCGATGACAGGCAAGAAATTTGAGTCGCCACCCCAACGGGGCACGACGTGCTGGTGCAGGTGGGCAGCGATGCCAGCTCCGGCAACGCCTCCCTGATTCATCCCGATGTTGAATCCGTGTGGGCTGGTGACGCGCCGGACGACACGCATGGCCTGCTGGGTCAAGGCGGCGACCTCGTCGGTCTCGGCCGAGGTCAAGTCGGTGTAGTCAGCGGTGTGGCGGAAAGGGCAGACCAGAATGTGGCCTGCGTTGTACGGGTACAGATTGAGCACCACGTAGGCGAGCTCACCACGGTGAACGATCAGCGCGTCCGCATCGTCCAGCTGCGGAATGCGGCAGAACGGACAGTCGGCCTCGTCGGAGGACGCTGGCTTGTTCTCACCCTTGATGTATCGGATGCGGTGCGGTGTCCAGAGGCGCTGGAACGCATCAGGCTCCCCCACGCCGTCCTGGCGGGGGTCTCCGGTCGCCGCATCCACCATGGATCAGACCTGGGCCCGGGAGGCGACGGCCGTCGTGATGCGGGTGATCGCGTCATCCAGCGGAACACCGTTCTCCTGCTCGCCGCTGCGATACCGGAACGAGACGGCCCCCGCCTCCACGTCGTTGTCTCCCGCGATCAGCATGAACGGAATCTTCTGAGTCTGGGCTGTGCGGATCTTTTTCTGCATTCGCTCGTCTGAAGCGTCGATCTCGACGCGGATGCCCAGCGGCCTGAGTCGCGCGGCCACCTCGGACAGATACTCGACGTGGCGCTCGGCCACGGGGATCCCCACGACCTGCACCGGCGCGAGCCACGGCGGGAACGCGCCGGCGTAGTGCTCGACCAGCACCCCCATGAACCGCTCGATCGACCCGAACTTGGCCGAGTGGATCATGACCGGCTGCTGGCGGGAGCCGTCGGCGGCCACGTACTCGAGGCCGAAGCGGTCGGCCGACGGCATGTTGAAGTCGTACTGGATCGTGGACATCTGCCACGTCCGGCCGATGGCGTCCCGGGCCTGAACCGACACCTTGGGGCCGTAGTAGGCGGCGCCGCCCGGATCGGGGACGAGCTCCAGTCCGGTCTCCAGGCAGACGTCCCCCAACACCTGGGTGGCGACAGCCCATTCCTCCTCCGACCCGATGAACTTGTCGGGCTTGGAGTCGTCCCGGGTCGACAGCTCGAGGTAGAAGTCGTCCAGCCCGAAATCGCGCAACAGGCTCAGCACGAAGTTGAGCAGGTGTCGGATCTCGTCGGGCGCCTGCGCCGGGGTGACGTACGAGTGCGAGTCGTCCTGCGAGAAGCCGCGCACGCGGGTGAGCCCGTGGATGACACCAGACTTCTCGTTGCGGTACACGTGGCCGAACTCGAACAGGCGCAGCGGCAGGTCGCGGTACGAACGCTGCCGCGCCCGGTAGATCAGGTTGTGCATGGGGCAGTTCATCGCTTTGAGGCGGTAGTCCATGCCGTCGACGTCCAGCGCCGGGAACATGCCGTCTCCGTAGTACGGCAGGTGGCCCGAGGTGTAGAAGAGCTCTTCTTTGGCGATGTGCGGGGTGCCGACGTACTCGAAACCTTCTTCGATGTGCCGGCGGCGGACGTAATCCTCCATCTCGCGCTTGATGACGCCACCCTTGGGATGAAACACCGGCAGTCCGGAGCCGATCTCGTCGGGAAAGCTGTACAGGTCCAGCTCATTGCCGAGGCGGCGATGATCGCGGCGCTGCGCCTCCTCGATCCGGTGCAGGTGCTCATCGAGCGCCTCCTTGTTGGGCCACGCGGTGCCATAGATGCGCTGCAGCTGCTTGTTCTTCTCATCGCCGCGCCAGTAGGCGGCGGCCGAGCGCATGAGCGTGAAGGCCGGGATGCGCTTGGTGGTGGGCAGGTGCGGCCCACGGCACAGGTCGCCCCAGGCCGCCGAGCCGTCTCGCTTGAGGTTGTCGTAGATGCTCAGCCCGCCCTCGCCGACCTCGACGCTGGCACCTTCGGCCGCGTCACCAGCGGTCGACTTCAATCCGATCAGCTCGAGCTTGTACGGCTCGTTGGCCAGCTCGGTGCGGGCAGCGTCGTCACTGACCTCGCGCCGATCGAACTTCTGGCCCTCCTTGATGATCTTGCGCATGCGCGACTCGATCTTGACCAAATCCTCCGGCACGAACGGCTCGTCGACATCGAAGTCGTAGTAGAAGCCGTCAGTGATCGGCGGACCGATGCCCAGCTTGGCGTCCGGGAACAGATCCTGCACCGCCTGAGCCATCACGTGGGCGGTGGAGTGGCGCAGAATGTTGAGGCCGTCGGAGGAGTCAATCGTGACCGGCTCGACAGTGTCGCCGTCAGCCAGCTCGTGGGCCAGGTCCTTCAGCTCGCCGCCGACGCGGGCCGCGATGACCTCGGGCGTCTCGGCGAACAATTGCCAGGCCTTGGTGCCCGGCTCAACGGATCGCTTCTTGTCATCGACCTGGATCTCGGGCATGCCCAACCACCTTCACCTCGACGACTCGCCCTACGGATGGCGAGTTCTGCTTCGCAGCAGCCTAGCGGGGACCCCTCATTCGAACAGCAGCGCCAACCAGGCCACGACGGCGATCAGGCTCACGACGCCGAGCGCCTGCGAAACCCGCTCGGGAAGCACCACGGTCTCCTTGAGGGTGAACGCCGCGATCACGACGGCGGCGGCGCCCTGACGCGGATCGCGCTGCACCACCGCTGCCACCCCGAGCACCACGGCCGCGACCGCGAGGGCCGACCCGAAGAACAGGGTCAGGCGCGGACGACCCGGAAAAACCTCCTTGAGCTGCATGGCACCAGTCTCCCCACCCGGCCATCGGCCTTTGACGCCGGGATCAGGGGCTGGGGGTCGAAGCGCGTTTCGGCACCGCGGGGACGGGCAGCAGGAGTGCGGCCGGCGCGCCGGCCGGGACCACCGGCGCCACGGGGGCCACCTGGTCGATCCGGCGGTACGGCTCCCCCAGTTTCGGACGAGGATCCACCTCGTGACGATTGGGCCACAGCGACATCGCGCGCTCAGACTGCGCGGCGATGGTCAGGGAGGGATTGACCCCCAGGTTCGCCGTGATCGTCGACCCGTCGCTGATGTGCAGACCAGGATGGCCGAAGACGCGTTGATAACCGTCCACGACTCCGTCCTCGGCCGTCTGTCCGATCACGCAGCCCCCGATGAAATGTGCCGTCAACGGCACGCCGACCAGTTCTCCGGTGGAGCTGCCGGGGTATCCGCTGATGCGCTCGGCGAGGTTCTTCGCGACGTGGTCGGCCGCTGGGATGTAGTCCGGATTGGGCTCGCCGACCCCCTGGCTGCTGGTCATGCGGCGTCCGAAGACGCCCCGCTTCACATGTGTTGTGATCGAGTTGTCCAGCGACTGCATCACCAGCACGACGATCGACTGCTCGGCCCACCGGCGTGGCACGTGCATGCGCCACGCACCGCGGATGCCGAGCAGCCGATAGCCCCTCAGCACCGAACGGAGCCGGCCGCCCGGACCGGGGCGATCCGGCAGCGCCATGTTCATCAGGCTCAGCGCGCTCGACCCTCGGCCGTACCGCACCGGTTCGACATGGGTGTCGGCATCAGGGTGGAACGACGACGTGATGGCAACACCCGGTGTGAAGTCGACGTCCCGGTCACCAGAACGCGCACTCAGCACGGCCTCGGAGTTGGTGCGGCTCAGCTCACCGATGCGCGGCGACAGGTTTGGTAGCGATCGCCGACGCAGTCGATGCAGCAGATTCTGGGTGTTCAGCGCATTGCCCGCGAAGATCACGTGCGCGGCCGTGAACTGCCGGCGGCGCAGCCGGTTGCCGGTGCGCCTCGTGTGAACCTCGTAGCCAGCTCCGACGGGGCGCACGTCCGTGACGGTCGTCAGCGCGTGCACCTCTGCCCCCGCGGACTCGGCGAGGTACAGGTAGTTCTTGACCAGGGTGTTCTTGGCGTTGTGCCGACACCCGGTCATGCACGCGCCGCAGTCGATGCAGGCGTTGCGCTCGGGTCCAGCTCCGCCGAAGTAGGGGTCGGCGATCGCCCCACCCGGGCTCTGGCCAAACAGCACCCCCACCTCGGTCGGGTGGAACGAGTCCGCCACGCCCATGTCAGCCGCGACCGACGACATCAGCTCGTCCGCGGGAGTCCATCCGGGATAGGTCGCGACGCCCAGCATCTTCTTGGCCTGTGCGTAATGAGGCGCCAGCTCGTCCCGCCAATCCGTGATGTGGGCCCACTGCGGGTCACGGTAGAACGGATCCAGCGGTTCGTAGAGCGTGTTGGCGTAGACCAGCGAGCCGCCGCCGACGCCGGTGCCGCTGGCGATCAGCACGTCCTTGAGCAACGTCAATCGCATGATGCCGAAGCACCGGGCCCAGGGCGCCCACAGATAGCTGCGAGCCCGCCACGATGTCTTGGGCAGCTGGTCGTCGGTGAAGCGTCGCCCCATCTCGACCACGCCGACGCGGTATCCCTTCTCGGTGAGCCGCAAGGCCGCGACGCTGCCCCCGAAGCCGGACCCGATGACGATGACGTCGTAGTCCACGCTGTTCGATGCACTCATGAGAGCAGCATAGAGGCTTATTGACACTCTGCCAACAGGCTGCGACGCTAGACGCATGACGACAGCGCGCACATCGCCCGCCAGGGTGCGCCTCGCCCCGCAGGTGCGCCGCGAGCAGATCATCGGGGCCGCGCAGCGCCTGTACGCCGACCGTCCATACGACCAGGTGTCGACCGCCGAGCTGGCCGCTGCCGCCGGCGTCGCCCGGGGGTTGATCAACCACTACTTCGAGAACAAGCGCGAGCTGTTCCTCGAGGCGATGCGCCAGTCGGTCCTGATGCCGGTGGCTCCTTTGCCCGATGCGCACGACCGCACCACCGAGGAGCGCACCCGGGCCACGGTGGAGTGGATTCTGGATGCCGCCACCACGTACGGCCAGGCCTGGGTCAACGCCAGCGGTGCGGCCAACCTGCACGGCGACTCCGACATCCAGGCCATCGTCGACGAAGCGGACGACCGTGCCGCTCGTCTGGTGCTGGACGCCATCGGCCTGCCTGACGATGCGCACCTCCGCGCCCGGCTTCGTCCGATGGCCGCGCTGACCAAGGCTGTGTGCCGCGAGTGGCTGCAGCGCAAGACCTTCACCCGCGACGAGGCGGCCACACTGATCACCTCGTCCATCTTGTTGTTCGTCGAGGAGCACACGTCATGACATCGATCCCCCCGTCCATCGGCATCATTGGCTCGGGCTTTGGCGCTCTGGCCGTTGCCATCGAGATGCAGCGAGCAGGGCACACCACCATCCGCCTGTGGGAGCGGTCGGGAGACCTCGGTGGCGTGTGGCGCGACAACACGTATCCGGGAGCTGGGTGCGACGTGCCGTCACCGCTGTACTCGTTCTCGTTCGAACCCAACCCGGACTGGTCGCGGCGTTACGCCTTGCAGGAGGAGATTCATGCCTACCTGCACCACGTCGCCGACAAGCATGCGATCTCGCCGCTGGTGCAGTACGGCCGGGAGGTTACCGCTGCGACCTGGGACGACCAGGGCTCCACCTGGACAGTGACCTTCGCCGACGGAGAGCAGCAGACCGTCGACATCCTCATCACCGCGGTGGGTCAGCTCTCGCGACCCACGCTGCCGGCGATCGATGGGATCGAGACCTTCACGGGCACGTCGTTCCACTCCGCCACGTGGGACCACGACTTCGACGCCACCGGCCTACGCGTCGCCGTCGTCGGCTCGGGCGCGAGCGCGGTGCAATTCATCCCGCACCTGGCCAAGAAGGCGCGTGAATTGCTGGTCTTCCAGCGGTCGGCCAACTACCTCATGCCCAAGCCGGACAAGCCATACACCGCTTTCCACCGCAAGATGTTCCAGCTGGCTCCCCCCACCTTGGCCGCCGAGCGCGGCGGCATCTGGGCCGTCATGGAGCAGTTCGCCCGCGGGCTCGACGATGCCTCAAAGGTCGGCAAGATCAACAAGGCCATCGCGATGCGACATCTGAAGTCGCAGGTGAAGGACGCGGGCCTACGAGCCAAGCTCACGCCTGACTACCCGATCGGCTGCAAGCGCATCTTGTTCTCCAACGAGTTCTACCCCGCGCTGGCGCAGCGTCATGTCGACGTCATCACCACCGGCGTACAACGCGTCACACCTACCGGGGTGATCGACGACCAGGGTGTCGAGCACGAGGTCGACGCGATCGTCTACGGCACAGGGTTCGACGCGCAGGACTTCCTCGAGTCAATCGATGTCACGGGCACCGACGGCGCGAAGCTGGCCGACCAGTGGGTCGACGGTGCTCGGGCCTATCTGGGCATGTACGTGCCGAACTTCCCGAATCTGTTCGTCACCTATGGCCCCAACACCAACCTTGGTGGCGGATCGATCATCTACATGCTCGAGGCGCAGGCCAAGCACATGCGACAGGCCGTGGACCGCATGACAGCCGGCGGCTACGCGACCATCGAAGTCACCCACGAGGCCGAGCAGGCCTACGACGATGAGCTGACCGAAAAGCTCGACCACTCCGTCTGGTCGCACTGCGACAACTGGTATCGGCACAAGTCTGGTCGCATCACCTCGAACTGGCCGGGCGCGACCAAGCCATTTGCACAACGCACCAAGATGCTCGAGCCCGAGGCGTTCTCGTGGGCGTGAATTCCTTCCCGACCGAGCCGTGGGACCTGCACGGACACGCATATGTGGGCGTGTGGCTGCTGCCCCGTGGGCTCACTCCCCCAGCCCACTCGCCGATGACCAAGATCCTGCGGGTCTTCGGCCGCACGATCGTGTCGGCGGCGTTCTTCCGTTATGACGAGCCCAGCCCGTTGACGTACAACGAGATCATGTCGACCGTCCTGGTTCGGCACGGACTACGACCGAGGGTGTCGATCACGCACATCTGGGTCGACAGCGAGGCGTCGCGCGACGGCGGACGGGCACTGTGGGCCATCCCCAAGGACTTGGCGGACTTCGAACGCGCGTCGCATCGCTCCTACGTCGCGACCGGAATCGGATCACTCGGCGTCCGGCGCGCCCGCCGCCTGCCCTTTTCCATTCCGCTGACCTTTCACACCGCACAGGATCGTGATGGCGCCTTGGTCGTGTCACAGGTCAAGGGCCGCGCTCGTCTCGGACTGGCACGCGGCGCCTGGTCATTCGAGCCTGATGGTCCACTCGGATTCCTCGCCGGACGACGCCCGCTGCTGAGTCTGACGCTGCATCCGTTCCACCTGGCGTTCGGCCGCCGCTGATCGCTCGATCTTCACGCCGGTCCGGCCGAACCTGCGGTCAGCCAGCTCCGCCGGCACGAAAGGCCACCCAGGCATCGCTCATGCGCTCGACCTGTCCGGGCGTGAACATGTCCATGCAGGAGTCTTGCGTGTAGTCCATGAAGTTGTGGATCGGATCCATCCCTGGAGTGGAGCAGGTGTCCGCGCCGACCGGGCAGTTGAACTGAGGGACAGCTTCACGAGGTGTGTCTGCGACGAAGTCGCCGGATGCCGCGCACCCATTCTTGAAGGTGTGCTCGAGCATCAACCAGTGCCCGACCTCGTGGGTGAGGGTGTCACCCAGCGCGTACTTGCCATCTGTGCCCGCCGTGCCGCCGGGCATGGTTTCATCGAGCAGGACGACGCCGTCGATGTAGTCACGTCCCGCGTTGTAGCCCTTCGGGAAGTAGGCCCACCCCAGCAGCCCGCCACGAATGTCGGCCGCGTAGACGTTGAGCGTCTCGGAGTCGCCGGTGTGGAGCTCCCTTTTCATGTCACGCTCCGTCTTGCCCGGAGTGACGGTGGACCATTCGGCGTTCACGGTCCATGTGATGTCGTCGAGCTCGAAACGGAACGGCGAGCCAGACGCCTGGTCGGCGGTGCGGCCTGCGAAGGAGTCGTTGAGCACCTTCATCTGGTCGGCGATCATCGTCGATCGTCGAGCACGCTCGACGCTCGACAGCGTGCGATCGGACACGACATGGAAGACGGTGGGGATGGTGACGCTCGCATCGGGCAGGCGCGGAACGTCCTTGATGACGCCGTAGGCCTTCGCTTCGTTCTTCGGATAGAGCTCGGGCTCCTTGGCCGAGCTGCCACTGGCAACACGGGCCGCACTGGTCACGCACTCGGCGGCACCGGGAGATGGCGAAGCGACCACGGTGCTCGCGCTGGCACCAGAGATCAGACCGGCGACGAGCACCGTCGCCGACGTCCAACGAAACAATGACCGACTACGCATGAAGACTCCCTGTACATCGGGCTGGATCACCCGAGCTGTGCATCACGGTAGAGGACCGATGTACCGGTCATTGACCAGGCCCCGCTGACCTGACCTAGGTAGGCAGATCGTCTGGCCACGTTTCCCGGCCTGAACACGGTTGACGCGGCGAGCACTCGACTCAGACCGCCGTGTCACACCGTCAACCGTCGCGTCACGATGTCGTCTGCGGCCAGGAACGAGTCGTGCTGCCCGTTGACGGCGGCCAGGAACTGCTCGCGGTCCAGCAAGAACAACACCGTGTCTTCCATGGCCGTGATCGTGGCGGTTCTCGGCACGTCTCGAAGCAGCCCGATCTCTCCGAAGAACTCGCCGGGACCTTCGCGACGGATCACCGCGCCCATCTGCGATACCTCGACGAGGCCCGACTCGATCACGAAGAATCGATCGGACTGGCCCCCCTCTGACAGAACGATCTCCCCCGCCCGGACCGGCACGCGGACCAGATGGCGCGCCAGACCTTCGACGGTGCCGGGAGCAAGCGGGGCGAACATCGCGATCTGACGAAGCAGATCGAGCCCAGGAGGCGCCGTCAAGCGCGCATTGAGACGGCGCATTCTCGGCACGAACGGCGCAGCGACAGCAGCAACGCCGAGGCCAATCACACCGACGGATGCTCGCAGCGACATGACGCTCAGCAGCACAGGCATCAGAAATGACCCGAGTGCCATGGTGCCGATCAAGCACGCCTCCAGGGCGCCGAAGACACGGCCCATCACGGCGTCTGGCGTGAGTCGTTGGATGATGGTGTCCAGGTTGACGTCGACCAGAGGGTTTGCGAGGCCAAGGAGCGCGACCGCGGCAAAGACGGCTGCCGGGGACGGCCACACGGTGACGAGCAGCAGGGGCAAGGACCAGAGAACCACTCCGGCTGTCATGTCGGTCGCCAACCGGTGTCGACCGGCACGTGCGATGGCGAGCAGTCCACCCAGGATGGCGCCGATGCCCAGCACTGAATCCAGGTACCCGACGCCCTCAGCGCCGATGCCCAGGATGTCGACGGCCATCACCACGAGAAACACCACTGACGCGCCCGCGACAATGGTCTGGGCAGCAGCCAGCAGGACGACCACCGTGAGGTCGCGGTCCGCGGCGATGCTGCGGAAGCCTTGGGTCACCTGCGTCACGAAGCTCTCGTCCTCCGCATCTTCCTCGGCGGGCGATTCTGAGGTGACCACCTCTTCCGCCGGAACTGACACCCCCATTACCAGGAGCGTGGACCACGCAAAAGTGGCGACGTTGAGAAGGAACACGACCTCGATGCTGGTGGCCGAGATCAGCAGCGCACCCAGAGCGGGGCCGACGAAGAACGAGAGGCTCTCGATGGTGCTGGACGCGCCATTGGACGCGGTCAGCTCCTCCGGGGTGCGTGCCAACCGGGGCATCAGGGCCCGTTGCGCGCACCGAAAGGGAGTGCCCAGCAGGGAGGTCAGCGTGGCCAGAATGAAGATCGGCGCCGCGGGCGACTCGGTGATCAAGCAGATGGCCGCGGCCAGCACGAGTGTTGCTCGCAACACGTCGGCGCCGATCATGACCGACTTGCGCGGGAATCGGTCAGCCACTGTCGACGCAATTGGAGCCGTGAGCGCCATGAGCGTGAGCCGAATGGCCGTCCACACCCCCACCGCCGTGACGCCACCCACCCCGTACGCCCACACGGTCACGGCAGTCGCGTAAGCCCAGTCGCCAATCATCGAACCCGCCAGCGCCAGCTGAATGCGACGGAGGCTGGGATTGGCAACGACAGCGCCGATGGACGCGCGCATCTCCCGGAGGGCAACCCTGACCGCGCCGCCCCCGCTGATCTTCGATTCGCCGGTCCGTTTCGCCGGCGCCCCGGACTTCGTCATGTGCCGCTCCGATCGCCCCGCCCCCGTACCGCGCACCAGATCGTTCGCTGCGCGGAGCGTGTGATCGACGATAGGACATTCACTGCGAAGTGGGAATCCCTCTGAGTGCGAGGATCTGCCAGGACACGCCGAGAAACCGGCTCAGTGCGAGTCACGGGTTTTGCGCGTACTGTGCCAACGGTTGAGCCCAAGCCGCCTCCCCTGGGTGGCATCGCCGAGCAGGGGAGATCAGATGAGCAACTTCCAACGTCGCCGCGTGCGACGCGCGGACCGCCTGTATGACACCTATGCCGGCGGCTTGATGGCCCTGGCCAGCACCCTCACCAACACTCGGGATCGAGCTGAGCGCCTGGTCGTCGACGCAATCTCACGTCAGTCCCGGCGAGGACCTGGTTGGGGTCGGCGACGCAACGAGCAACGCGACATGGCCGGGTCGCTGCATGCCCGCTGGGTCGAGACCCATGCTCCCCGCGGGCCGCGCGTCGAGGGCGACACCTCTGAGCGGGCCCGCCTGCACGACCTGACCGACCAGCAACTGGGTCTGGTGGGTCTGTGCATGTTCGGCGGCTACTCGTACGCCCGCGCGGGCAGCGCCTTCAGCCTGTCGCCGGCCGAGGCGTCGGGGCAGCTGCGCGATGCCCTGCGGACCTTGGTCGTACGCTAGATCAATCTGGTCCTCTGCGAGTCCCGGAGAAGTGACGACCTCTCGTCAGCCCGTGGTCTCTAGTCCATACGCTTGGATGACTGACCGAACGAGTGAAGCAGTAGAGATTGCTTGCATGCCGAAGCTCCGCGCGGCACCGCGGCACTGGCCGTTTCCTGTGCTCACCCCACACACCACCCCGAATACAAGAAAACCCCCGCGAAAGCGGAGGTTTTCTTGGTGGGCGATACTGGGTTCGAACCAGTGACCCCCTCGGTGTGAACGAGGTGCGCTACCACTGCGCCAATCGCCCCTGACGTGCCTGCACACGATAACGCACCGGCGCGGTGAGGCCCGAATCGAGGTCCGTCACGGGTCGTTGGTCTTGACGACCTCGCGGGCCCAGATGGCTTGGGCAGCCCGAGCGACAGGTCCCGGGGCTGCCATCTCGCGGTCGTCGACTCGAGAGATGGCCTGCACGTCACGAGTTGTGCCAATCAGCATGACCTCGTCAGCCTCGAACAGCACCTCCAGCGGAGCATCGCGTTCCACGACGTCCATCTCCCCTGCGCACCACTGGAGCACCAGCGCGCGCGTGATGCCGGCCAGCGGACCGGCTGCCAGGGTCGGGGTGATCAGCTGGTCGCCGATGGCATAGAAGACATTGGACCCGGTGCCCTCACACAGCTGCCCCTGCGTGTTGGCCATGACGGCCTCGGTGCCGCCGCGCGCCTTGGCGTACTCGATCATCTTGGCGTTCTCGGCGTAGGACGTCGTCTTGAGGCCAGCCAACGCACCTCTCTCATTGCGGGCCCAGGGCACTGTCACGATCTGACTGATGGTGGGCGGCTTCGCTGCCGGTGTCGAGACGACCGTGTGGGTCAGTCCGTTCGACCCTCGCGGCGAGCCGAGCGGCCCGATCCCCGACGTCACCGTGAGCCTGACCAGACCAAACGGCAGATCCTGACCGTCGAGCGTGGCGGCGATGCCCTCGCGCAGGGCCCCGACGTCTGGGGCACCAATTCCCAACCCCGCGGCCGACCGTACGAGCCGCTCGAGATGTCGCGTCATGGCGAACGGTTGGTTCTCGGTCACTGCGAGCGTCTCAAACACTCCGTCGCCGACGATCATGCCGTGGTCCAGCACACTGACGACCGGAGTCTCAGGGGCTTCCAACAGTTGTCCGTTCGCCCACGCCTTCATGGCCCCACGCTAGTCCCACCCCGGTTTGGGCTCATCCCTTCAGATCGGCTAGAGTCTCGTGTCGCCTCCAATTGAG
>NZ_JBAVCB010000015.1:0-1915 GCF_049586495.1 Aeromicrobium sp.
GAGTGCATCCTGACACGACGCGACGCGGCTGGCCCCTGACTGATAGGCCAACCGTCATCGGCAGATCAGTCGCAGTTGTTGCACAGACCGGTGAGCGATTTTTCCATGAAGCAGGAGGGGCACACCTCGCCGGCGGTTTTCTCGGTTACCGGCTTCCGGGTGACGCGTTCCTTTTTGGCCTTGGCCTGCTTGGTCAGCGTCGGCTGGCCGCCGTCGGCGGGGAGGTCGGACGCGTACTTCTGGTAGCAGGCAAGACGGTCCTCGGCGGCACGCCACTGCAGGTCCTCGACCTCGCCACCGGTGGTGGCGACGATCGATTTCAGGTACCCGTCGCCGATCGTTCCGTCGGCCTTCACGCACAGCGATGCCAGGGGCGCGTCGCTGTCGCGGTGAGCCTGCTTGGCGATGAGATCGAGCATGGGGCCGATCCAGTTCATCAGCAGCATCGTGGTGCGCTGCCCTGACGTGGACTGCACGTGGTCGCTCAACTCGAGGTAGGTGACGACACCCCCGTAGGACTTTGCGGTGTCCTGCAGCAGCCCGTAGGCGAGGGGAGTCCAGGACTTCATCAACTGTTCGGTTTTGGTCGTCACATCTCAAGGCTACGCGGTGTTGGAGGGGTCCCTGACCACGGAGCCACCAGGAGCGAGCCGGCGGTGCCTCGTGTGCACCAAAATCCCCGCGCACAGAGCGCCGGCTGTGCCGAGGATCTGATCGCTCAAGGTGTCCTCGTAGGCACCGTCGAGCTCGATGCCGCGCTGGATGAAGGTGAAGTACTCGCCGATCTCCCACACCACGGCAATGGCTGCGCCCAGACCCGTGACCAGCACGATCAGCACCCACCGAGGCTGCACGTCGGCGCGAGCGATGAACAGTCCGATGCCCCACAGCAGCAGAAACCACGTGACGAAGTGCGCCACGTTGTCGAACGGCTCCCACCCGTCGTAGAGGTTCAGCGAGTTGCCGAGCGCGTCGAACAGGAACGACGAGATGATGACGGCGCACGGCCACCACGGGATTGGCTGAGGTGAGGTGCGTCGGCGCTGAACCAGGATCCAGATGGCGGGGGCGGCCAGCATCAGCACGGTGTTGACCAGCAGGCGCGTCGCGAATCCCTTGCCCTCGAAGCGGTCAAGACCGCCGAAGGCGCCGACGAGCAGCTGTACTTCCGTGGCAACGAAGAACACGGCGGCCAGGAGGAATGCTGGGTTTCGGCGCTCGCGTATGGGCGTGGGAGTCGAGGTCATGGGAGGACGATAGGGCTTCAGAGCCCGTGCGATTGTGAGCCTGGTGGGTTTGGTTCGCCTCGCTTCGCTCACAGTCGGCCGCAGGCGGCCTCCTTGGCGAACGGGTTGTTGTTCGCCTCGGTCGCTGGCGCTTCCGGTCCCCAGCGAGCTGGCGAGCGTGAGGCGCGCCAGGGCCGAGGGGCACAGTCGGCCGCGGGCGGCCTCCTTGGCAAACGGGCGTGGTTGCCGCGGGCGGTCTCTTGGCGAGCGGTTCGGGTGGACGCGGGGGGCGGGGCGCGGGACGATCGGCAGATGCGCACTGATGTCGAGATCCCCAGCCACGGCGAGCTGCTCGGGGCGTGGCACTACACGGCCGAGTCGGCGGACCTCGAGGGTCCGACGGGGCGGCCGTGTGTTGTCGTGGCCCACGGCTTCGGTGCCACGCGCGACGCGGGGCTGACGCCATTCGCGGAGAAGTTCGCCGCCGCGGGAGCCGACGTGCTGGTGTTCGACTACCGCGGATTCGGCACCTCCACGGGTGCCAAGCGCCAGAGCGTCGACCACCGGGCGCACCGGGCCGACTATCGCTCGGCCGTGAAGTCTGCCCGTGGCCTCGCGGGGGTCGACCCCGAGCGCATCGTGCTGTGGGGCAGCTCGTACTCCGGCGGGCACGTCATCGCGGTGGCGGC
>NZ_JBAVCB010000016.1:0-20710 GCF_049586495.1 Aeromicrobium sp.
GCGTGGTGACCGGCCAGGTCGACGGCCCGATCTTGTGGGGCCCGGGCAAGGCCAAGGCGGTCGAGGAGTTTGCCGCGAAGCGAAAGCTCGACCTGGGCGAGTCCTATGCGTACGGCAACGGGGGAGAGGACGTCCTCTACCTGCAGACCGTGGGCCGACCTCGTCCCCTCAATGCTGACAGCACCCTGACCCAGGCGGCGGCCGAGCGGGGCTGGCCGGTCCACCGGCTGCACCGCGAACGGCGCCTCACGCCGACCAACCTCGTTCGTTCGGCGGCCTCCTTCGCGGGTCTGTTCACCGGCGTCGCTGCAGGGCTGGGGATGGGGTTGGTCAATCGCGACCGACAGACGGCTCTCACGGTCGCGGCCGCGATCAGCTCAGAGCTCGCACTGGCCGGCGCCGGGGTGTCGTTGGAGGTCGAGGGCCAGGAGAACCTCTGGCACACGCGACCGGCCGTCTTCGTCTTCAATCATCAAAGTCAGCTCGACGTCGTGATTCTCGCGGCTCTGCTGCGGCGCGACTTCACCGGCGTGGCCAAGAAGGAATTGGCCAAGGACCCCACCTTCGCCGCGATGGGCTGGCTCGCCAACATCGCCTACGTCGATCGCACCGACAGCGTGGCCGCTCGAGAAGCCCTCGCGCCGGCTCTTGAGAGCCTGCGATCGGGCACGTCGCTGGTCATCGCCCCCGAAGGCACTCGCTCGCCCACGCCGCGGCTGCTGCCGTTCAAGAAGGGAGCCTTCCACCTGGCCATGCAGGCTGGTGTGCCGCTGGTTCCCGTGGTCATCCGCAACGCCGGCGAGATCATGCCGTCGAAGTCGATGATCCTCATGCCGGGCACCGTGCAGGTGCGGGTGCTAGCGCCAGTGCCCTCCGCGGACTGGACGACCGACAATCTGGACCAACAGGTCGTCCTGGTCGAGAAGCTCTACGCCGATGCGCTGGACGACTGGGAGACCATCACTGCATGAGCGCGGCGCGCGCCGCCTCGAGCCGTGCCACGGGGACACGAAAGGGCGAGCAGGACACGTAGTCGAGCCCGACCGCGTCGAAGAAGTGGATCGATGCTGGATCCCCACCGTGCTCACCGCAGACACCCAGGTGCAATCCGGGATTGACCTCGCGTCCAGCCGCGGCAGCCGTGCGCACCAGCGAGCCGACCCCCTCGATGTCGAGTGACTCAAACGGCGAGACGGGGAAGATGCCGTGATCGAGGTACGTCGGGAAGAAGGCTGCCTCGACGTCGTCGCGGGAAAACCCCCACGTCATCTGGGTCAGGTCGTTGGTGCCGAAGGAGAAGAAGTCGGCGGATTCGGCAATCTGACCTGCGGTGATCGCCGCCCTGGGCAGCTCGATCATCGTGCCGACGAGATGAGGGATCTGGACGCCGCGCTCCTCCTGCACCTCCCGCCCGACCTTCTCCAGCTCCGCCCGCACGATGGCGAACTCTTCCGTGGAGGCCACCAGCGGGACCATGATTTCGGGAAATGCTGACCCGCCACCGGCCACCCACTCGGCCGCCGCCTCGAGGATGGCTCGCGCCTGCATGGTGAACAATCCCGGGATGACTATGCCGAGCCGAACGCCTCGCAGTCCGAGCATCGGGTTCTGTTCATGCAGCCGGGTCAGAGCGGCCAGCAGGCGGTGATGGCGCGAGCTGGTGGCTCCACGCTCGTCCTCGAGCGCCACGGTGACCGAGAGCTCGGTGAAGTCGGGAAGAAATTCGTGCAGAGGCGGGTCGATGAGCCGGATCGTCACCGGCAGTCCATCCATGGCCTCGAAGATGCCCAGAAAATCCTCACGCTGCAGGGGCAGCAGCTGCTGCAGGGCGGCTGCTTGCTCATCGACGTCAGAAGCAACCACCAGCTCCTCCACCAATGCTCTGCGCTCGCCGAGGAACATGTGCTCAGTGCGGCACAGCCCGATCCCGGCTGCGCCGTACCGCCGGGCCCGAGCAGCATCGTCGGGTGTGTCGGCGTTGGCGCGCACGGCAAGGCGGCGGGTGTCATCGGCGTGCTCCACGACGCGCGACACGGCGTTCACCAGCACGTCGTCCCCGGGGTCTCCTTCGAAGAACCGCACGACCGAGGAGTCGACCACCGGAATCTTCCCCAAGAACACCTCGCCGGTGCCGCCGTCGATCGAGATCACGTCGCCCTCGTGGACCGTGGGCCCTCCACGGATGGTGAACTGCTTGGCTGCAATGTCCACGTCGAGCGACTCCGTGCCGCAGACGCAGCTACGACCCATGCCGCGCGCCACGACCGCCGCATGGGAGGTCTTGCCGCCGCGGCTGGTCAAGATGCCTCGCGCGACCACCATCCCCCGCAGGTCATCAGGCGTGGTCTCCTTGCGGACCAGGATGACGTCCTCGCCGCGCTCCGCCCACGCAACCGCCGTGTCGGAATCAAAGACGGCCTTTCCCACGGCGGCCCCGGGCGAAGCGCTCATGCCGCGTGCCACGACGGTGCGTTCTGCGCTGGGGTCGAATCCCGGGAACATGAGCTGGGCCAGCTGGTGGCCCGTCACCCGGCGCAGCGCCTCGTCCATGTCGATGAGGCCTTCGTCGACAAAGTCCATCGCGATGCGGAAGGCGGCTGCGGGCGTGCGCTTCCCGACCCGGGTCTGCAGCATCCACAAGCGGCCCCGCTCGATGGTGAACTCGATGTCGCACATGTCGAGGTAGTGCAGCTCCAGACGTTCCATGACCGCGAGCAGCTCAGCGTGCGAGGTCGGATCGAGACGTTCTAGATCAGTCAGCGCCACCGTGTTGCGAATGCCGGCAACGACGTCTTCGCCCTGAGCGTTGGCCAGATAGTCGCCGTAGACGCCTTGGCTGCCGGTCGCGGGGTCGCGTGTGAAGCAGACGCCAGAGCCGGACGTCGCACCGAGGTTCCCGAACACCATGGCTTGGATGTTCACGGCCGTTCCGAGATCCTCCGCGATCCGCTCCTGACGGCGGTACAGGACGGCGCGGGGCGTGTTCCACGAATCGAACACGGCTTGCACCGCGCGATCAAGCTGCTCGCGTGGATCTTGCGGGAAGGGTTTCCCGGTCTCGGATCGAATCACCTCCTGATAGCTCGTCACCAGATGGCGCAGGTCGTCGGACGTGAGGCCGAGATCATCCTTCACGTCACGAGAGCGCTTCAGCTCGTCCATCGCCTCGTCGAACATCCGCGCCTCCAGCCCCAGAACCGTGGATCCGTACATCTGCAGCAGGCGACGGTAGGAGTCAGTGGCCAGTCGCTCGTCTCCGCTCTGTCGGGCGAGCGCCTCGACCGACGCGTCGTTCAGACCGACGTTCAACACGGTGTCCATCATGCCCGGCATGGAGTTCTTCGCCCCCGATCGAACCGAGACCAGCAGCGGGTCGTCAGGGTCTCCGAGTCGCCGGCCCATGGCGTCCTCCAAGGAACGCAGGTGCTCGCTGATCTCGTCGGCCAGACCGGGAGGCGCAGAACCTTCCTCCAAGTACGCACGACAGGCGTCGGTGGAGATCGTGAAGCCGGGCGGCACGGGCAGCCCGATGTTGGTCATCTCGGCGAGGTTGGCGCCCTTCCCGCCCAGGAGATCGTTCTGCTCCTTGCTGCCTTCTGCGAAGTCGTACACCCAGGTGACCATGCCCCATCATGGCCGTCCGACTGGCGTGGGTGGAAGTAGGTGCGGGCCGCCGCATCATCCCAGCGACGGAATCACCTTCACCACCTGAGGTCGGCAGCCCTAGGATCTGCCTGATGAGATCAGCACACGATCGAGAGATCCTGCGCCTCGCGTGGCCGGCCTTCTTGGCCCTTGTCGCGGAGCCACTGTTCTTGCTCAGCGACGCCGCCATCGTCGGGCATCTCGGCACTCCCGAGCTGGCCGGCCTCGGCATCGCCGCCGTGATCTTGCAGACCATCGTGGGTCTGTGTGTGTTTCTCGCCTACGGAACCACGGCCAGTGTCGCCCGCCAGCTGGGTGCCGGAAACACGGCCCGAGCGCTGGCCCAAGGAATCGACGGCGTGTGGCTGGCCCTCGTCATCGGCGTGATTGCCACGGGTGCCGGGCTGCTGCTGCTAAATCCCGCCATCGCCGCTTTCGGCGCGTCGGATGCGGTCAACGGCTTCGCTGCGGACTACCTGCGGATCGCGCTGCTGGGCATCACGCCGCTGCTGGTCATGCTGGCCACCACAGGGATCTTGCGCGGACTGCAGGACACCAAGACGCCGCTGATCGTGGCGGTTGGAGGCAACGTGCTGAATCTGCTGCTCAACGTGGTGCTGGTCTTCGGCGTGGGGTCCTTTCAAGGCCTCGGCATCGCCGGTTCCGCCCTCGGTTCGGTCATCGCGCAGGTGGTCAGTGCCGGGGCACTGCTGTGGGTCGTGGTGCGCGCCGCCCGCGCCGAGGGTGCTGCGTTGACCCCTGATCTACCGGGAATCAGGGCGGCCGGTAGAGCGGGCCTGCCGCTGGTGATCCGCACCGTGACGCTTCGTGCAGCGATCCTGGTGACCACGTACGCCGTCGTCGCGGGCGCCGCGGGAACGGCCAACCAGACCGTCGACGTCGCCACGCACCAGCTGGCCATGACTCTGTGGGGATTCCTCGCCTTCGTGCTCGACGCCATAGCGATCGCGGCCCAGGCAATCACCGGGCGACATCTTGGTGCGGGCGACCTCGGCGCCGCCCGTGCCGTGACGCGGCGGATGATCCAGTGGGGTGCCGTGAGCGGCGTGGCGACGGGTCTGCTGCTGGCGGCGTCCAGTCCTGTGCTCGGCGTGCTCTTCACCAACGATGCGAATGTGCAGGACCGACTGGTGCCGGTGCTCTTGGTGGCCGCGATCGGCCAGCCGCTCGCCGGTGTGGTCTTCGTGCTCGACGGCGTGCTGATCGGTGCGGGGGACGGTCGCTACCTGGCTTGGGCCGGAATCGTCGTCCTGCTGGTCTACGCGCCGGCGGCTCTGCTGGCGTCGTCGATCGGAGGGCTCGTGCTGGTGTGGATCGCCTTCGCAGGCATCTTCATGGCCGCTCGGGGCGTGGTGCTGATGGTCAGGGCCCAGGGAGATCAATGGATGGTGACCGGAGTGTCGGCGAGCCCCCGACGATGACGAACGTTGCGCGGCGGCGCCGCTCACCGGGGCGTATCGTCAGGACGGTGACGTCGTCTGAGGTGCTGGTTGCTGTCGGTGGAGAGGTGGCGGGTGCGGTCCGCGACCAGATGATCTCCAGCCCCAAGACCATGCCGTTCGATGCCACGATCGGTCGGGTTCGCGAGGCATTCGGCAACGAGCACGTCCATCTGGTCCTGCTCACCGACGACACGAAGCTTCGGGGCACGCTGCTGCGCGAGGACCTGGCGGGAACGCCCGACCACGCCAGCGCCCTGGCGGTCGCGACGCTCGACGGGCGCACCATCGGACCCTCGGCCGCGGTGGAGCAGGCGCGTCAGGTTCTCGCAGCCACCGACGCGCGCCGTTTAGCCGTCGTCGACGATGAGGGTGTCTTGCTCGGTCTGCTCTGCCTGAAGCGCCGCCGGACCGGATTCTGCAGCGAGGCCGATCTCGACTCGCGGCGGGTCACGGGCGGCCGTAGGCCTCGAGCCAGCGAAGCCACACCTCGCTGACCGTCGGGTAGGACGGAACGGCGTGCCAGAGGCGGCTGATCGGCACCTCGCCGACGATCGCCACCGTGGCGGAATGCAGGAGTTCGGCCACGTCAGGTCCGACGAAGGTCGCGCCGACCAGCACCTCGCGGTCAGCGTCGACTATCGCTCGAGCGTGACCCACGTAGTGGTCGGAGACGGTGGCGGCGCCGGCGACGCCACCGAGATCCTGATCGAGCACCTTCACCCGTATCCCGGCGGCCAGTGCGGCCTTCTCGGTCAGCCCCACGGAGGCGACTTCGGGGTCGGTGAAGGTCACCTGCGGAACGATCTGCTGGTCGGCCGTGGCCACGTGAGCGCCGAAGCGCGATGTGTCGACCTCGGTGCCTCGAGCGCGGGCTGCGATGGCGTCTCCGGCGGCCCGCGCCTGGTACTTGCCTTGATGCGTCAACAGCGCGCGACCGTTGACGTCACCGACTGCGTAGAGCCAGTCGACACCCTGGGCCTGCAACGTGTCGTCAACCCGAATCCATGAGCCCGGCTCGAGCCCGACCCGGTCGAGACCGACGTCCTCGGTGCGCGGCGTGCGACCAACGGCGACCAGCACCTGCTCAGCCACGACCTTGCCACCGCCTGCCAGCTCCACCACGGCGTTCTTGGCGGTGCGATGAGCCGACACGACGTCGGTCTTGATCTTGACCGTCACCCCCATGGCCTCCAACGACTGCTGCACGAGGTCGCTGGCGAAGGGCTCCATCTGCTCCAGCAGCGGGCCGCGGCTGATGACGGTGACCTTGGCACCGAAGCCGGCGTACGCCGTGGCCATCTCGCAACCGACCACGCCCCCGCCGATGATCGCAAGACTGGCCGGGATCTCCTGAGCGCTGGTGACCTCCCGGCTGGTCCACGGCTCGACCTCCTCGAGGGGGCCGGGCACCAGGGCGGATGACCCAGTGCTGATCACCACGGCGTGTCGGGCTCGCAGCACCGTCTCGACACCGTCGGCGCCCGTCACGGTGACCTCGCGGGGCGCGGTGAGGCGACCATGACCACGCACGAGATCGATGTCGGCGCTGCCCAGCCACTCGACCTGGCCGGAGTCGTTCCAGTTGCTGGCGAACGCGTCGCGCCGCCTGAGAGTGCCGGTGACGTCGACGCTGCCCGTGACCGCCTGCTTCGCCCCGTCGACGTGGTGCGCCGCGCGAACGGCGGCGCCGCTCCGCAGCAGCGCTTTGCTCGGCATGCAGGCCCAGTACGAGCACTCTCCGCCCACCAGCTCGCTCTCGACGATGACCGTTTCCAGACCGCCCTTGACGGTGCGGTCGGCGACGTTCTCGCCCACGGCGCCGGCTCCGATCACGATGACGTCGACCTCACGGATGTCCATGGGGCCCAACCTATGACCAAATCGTCTGACAGGCTGATGGCATGACGCTGTCAGCCGTCGCAGTGTTCTGCGGGTCCCGTCCTGGGACCGATCCGGCGTTCGCCGATCTGGCCCGCGCCACCGGCCACACGCTGGCCGAGCGGGACATCACCGTTGTGTACGGCGGGGGCCACGTCGGCTTGATGGGTGTCCTGGCAGATTCGGCGATGGAGGCGGGCGGCCGAGTCATCGGTGTCATCCCGCGCCAGCTGCACGAGCTGGAGGTGAGCCACGGCGGAGTCACCGAGCTGCACGTGGTTGAGTCGATGCATGAGCGCAAGGCCATGATGGCCGAGCTGGCCGATGCGTTCATCGCGCTGCCCGGGGGCGCGGGCACGATCGAGGAGATCACTGAGCAGTGGACCTGGGCGCAGCTGTTGATCCATGCCAAGCCGTCGGCCTTCCTCGACGTCCGAGGACAGGGCTTCTGGGCGCCGATGGCTGCCATGATCGACCAGATGGTCGGCCACGGGTTCGTCTCGGCGGGGGAGCCTAGTGTCCCGGTGTTCGCCGACGACCTGGTCCGGCTGCTCGATGAGCTGGAGCGGCGACCGCAGAGCGCCGACTCCTTCGATCCCGATGATCTGGTGTGAACGTCATCCACGTGGTCGCCGCATTGATCACCGACCCGGACGGACGGATGCTCACGGTCCGCAAGCAGGGCACGGAGATGTTCATGAATCCGGGCGGCAAGCCGGAGGTGGGGGAGTCCGCGGTGCAGGCGTTGCGCCGCGAGCTGGTCGAGGAGATCGGCCTCGACGTGACGGTCCGGGATCTCGAAAGGATCGGCACCTTCACCGCGCCAGCGGCCAACGAGCCCGGACATGTGGTCACCGCGGAGGTCTTCCGACTTCGACTGCCCGACCCGACTCATTGCGTGGGTGCCGAGATCGCCGAGTCGTGCTGGATCGATCCGCGCGACCCGGGCGACATCGCATTGGCCCCCCTGGCCGTCGACCACCTGATGCGTCTCCTGTGACCCGGTCGGACCTGATCCCGCTCAGACGCCGCGCCGCTTGACGGGGCAGACTGGACCGATGGACGACGTCGCAGGAACCGGCATCTCGTTGACGCAGATCATCGTCGCCTTCGGCATCTTGGTGGCGGGCGTCGGGCTGGCACTGCTGGTGCGTCTCCTGGTGGTGCGTGCCTTCCGTGGCTCTGACTCCTCACCGGGCGCCGCCGGCCTGATCGCGCGCCTGATCCAGCTGGTGATCATCGCGGCTGCGCTGATCTACATGCTCAACACCCTGGGCGTGCGGATCACGCCACTGCTCGGGGCCCTCGGCATCGGTGGCATCGCCCTAGCCCTGGCTGTGCAGTCAGTGCTCGCCAACGCGGTGGCCTCGGTCCTCCTGCAGGTGCGTCGACCTTTCAAGGTCGGTGACCAGATCGTGACGAACGACATCGAGGGCAAGGTCATCGACGTCGACCTGCGCACCGTCCGACTGCTGACCTTCGATGGCAACGACGTCCTCGTCCCCGCTGCCATGGTGCTGGACGCGCCCATCACCAACTGGACCAAGCGGGCCACCCGCCGCACCGAGGTCGTTGTCGGGGTCGACTACTCCACCGATCTGGATCTGGCCCGTCGCACCATGTTGACGGCGATGGACGATGTGACCGGGGTGCAGGCCCAGCCCGCTCCGGAGGCCTGGATCTTCGAGTTCGGCGACAGCACGATCAACATCGCCGCGCGATTCTGGCACGGGGCGCCTGTGGCGACGATGTGGCAGGTGCGCAGCGAGGTGGCCGTCGCCATCAAGGCCGCCCTGGACGCCGAGAACATCGAGATCGCCTTCCCGCAACGAGTTCTGCACCTGGTGGAGCCTGACCAGTCGTAGCCCGCGGTCAGTGGTCGTCGACCTGCCGCAGAAACTTGTCCATGCGCCGGCGGTCGCGCTTGGTGGGCCGGCCGGCTCCAGGCTCGCGCTGCGCCACGACGGCGGGGCGCTCCTCCTTGGGCACCGGCGGAGGAGAATGGTCCTCGAAGCAGCCAGCCGCAACGGGTGCACCGACTCGCTTGGCGATCAGCCGCGTGATCACGTAGATCTTGGGGCCGCCGGGCGTCAGCGCCTCCACCTTGTCGCCGATCTTCACGGGATGGGACGCCTTGACCTTGGTGCCGTTCACGGCGACGTGCCCCGCCTTGCACGCTGACGACGCCATGGAACGCGTCTTGTAGACGCGGACGGCCCAGGTCCACGCGTCCGCACGCACCGAGTCGGCCATGGCCACATTCTAGGCAGCGGGCCTCCCATAGGCTGGACCCGTGAGCGAACCCGAGACCATCGAGATCCGTGGCGACATGATCCGCCTGGGACAGTTCCTCAAGTTTGCTGGCATCGCCGAGAGCGGCGCGCACGCGGGATCCATGATCACCGACGGTGACGTGCTGGTTGACGGCGTCATCGAGACCCGGCGCGGCCGACAGCTGGGCCACGGGGCGTTGGTCGAGGTCCGTCTGCCGGGCACCGTCATGTCGGCCCGCGTCGGCTAGCGGCGTCGCAACGCTCGCTGGAGCACGAAGTCGTGCTCGAGTCGGTCGCCGACCTGAAATCGCTTGGTGCCGACCTGATCGAAGCCCTGCCGGGCGTAGAAACGTTGGGCACGGGCGTTCTCCTGGTTGACGCCAAGCCACAGGCTGGCTGCGCCGCGTGCCTCGGCAGCCGCCAAGGTGGCGACCATCAGCTGGTCCGCGAGTCCCTGACCGTGAGCGTCGGGTGCCACGTAGAACTTGCTCAGCATGATCGTGGGCTTGATGGTGAGGGCCGCGACCACGTCCGGGTCGTCTGGTTCGCCGGCGACGAGCAGCACGTACCCGTCGATGCTGCCCTGGTTCGATGCGCTGTCGTGCACCAAAACGTCGCAGGCCGGATCCGCGAGGTGCTCGGCGAAGCGGGCTGCTGAGAGGTTCTCCTCGATGAACTGGGCCAGCGACTCCGTGGTGGCGTCGTCAGGCGCAGCCAAGGGGAACGTGCGGGCGGCGAGGTCAGCGAGAGGCTCGAGGTCGGCGGTGGTGGCCGGACGGGCGCTCAGTTGACGGCCTCGGCCAGCGCATCGACGGCGTGGTCGATCTCGTCGCGCGTGATGACCAGCGGGGGAGCCATGCGCAGGGTGCGCTGGTGCGTCTCCTTGCACAGAATGCCCTGGTCGCGCAGCGACATCGAGACCTCGCGTCCGGTGCGAGCGGCGGGGTCGATGTCGACGCCGGCCCAGAGTCCGCGGCCTCGTACCTCGGCGATGCCCTTGCCGACGAGTCCGTTGAGCCGCTCGTGCAGGTATCCGCCGAGCTCGGTGGAGCGCTGCTGGAACTCACCGGTCGAGAGCAGCCCGACAACGGCGCGGCCCACGGCGCAGGCCATCGGGTAGCCGCCGAAGGTCGACCCGTGCTGGCCCGGCTTGAGCACGCCCAGGACGTCGGCGCGTCCCACGACGGCCGACACCGGGATGATGCCACCGCCGAGCGCCTTGCCCAGCGTGTAGAGATCGGCGCGCACCTCGTCGTGGTCGAGCGCGAAGACGGTCCCGGTGCGGGCGAGGCCCGACTGGATCTCGTCGCTGATCATCAGCACATTCTGTTCGTCGCACAGTGCGCGGACCCCGGCGAAGAATCCGGCGGGCGGCACGATGACGCCAGCCTCGCCCTGGATGGGCTCCATCAAGATGGCGGCCGTGTTGGGGCCGACGGCGGCGCGCACCGCGTCGAGATCGCCGAAGGGGACCGTGATGAATCCGGGTGTGAAAGGACCGTAGTTGTCGTGGGCGGCGGCGTCGTCGGAGAACGACACGATCGTGGTGGTGCGCCCGTGAAAGTTGTTGCTGGCCACGATGATCTCGGCGGCGTCGAATCCCACGCCCTTGACTTCGTACGCCCACTTGCGCGCCACCTTGATGGCCGACTCCACGGCTTCGGCTCCGGTGTTCATGGTCAGCACCATCTCGGTGCCGGTGAGCTCGGCCAGCTCCTCGCAGAACAGGCCGAACTGGTCGTTGTGGAAGGCGCGGGACGTCAGGGTCAGCCGGTCGAGCTGCTCGCGGGCTGCCGCCACCAACGCCGGGTGGCGGTGGCCGAAGTTGAGCGCGGAGTAGCCCGACAGGAAGTCCAGGTACTGGTTGCCGTCGACGTCAGTGACCGACGCTCCTTCGGCTTCGCTGATCACCACAGGCAGGGGGTGGTAGTTGTGCGCGCCCCACTTCTCGTCGCGGGTGATGAAGGAGGTGGTCCGGCCCTGTTCGGTCATGGCCCCACCGTAACTGGGGCACCTGATCGCGCCTACGATGACATCGTGATCGAGAGCGGCTCCAGCAGCGCCGTCGCGGCCTTCCGGCCGGGCCGCGGGGCGGTCCGTCACGTCCGGGCCATGGCTGCTTCGCTGGCCTGTGTCGTGACAGCGTTCGGCGCCCACGCCGCGTCGGGCGGCCAGATCGGCCCGATGACGGTCATGGCCGCGTTCCTCGCCTCGGGGGCTCTCGCGTGGCTGATCGCCGGCGTCCGGCTCACGAGACTGCAGTTGCTCGGCCTTCTGGTGCTGTGCCAGGTCGGCGTGCACGCGGCGGCCATGGCCTCCCACGTCGGCGAGCCGGCCGCGATGGGCGTGTCGATGCTGGTGACGCACGCTGCAGCCACGGTCCTGAGCCTGGCGGCCCTGTCCCGAGGCGAGGCGTTCGTCTGGGCCGTGGCCGAGCGACTGGCCCTGCGTCCCTTGCTTCTTCTGCTGCACTGCTTCGCGACGCCGCCGACTGGCGCCGCGATCGTGTCGATTCCTGCCACGCGACCGCGCGAGGTGCCCAGCCTCCGCCTCGCGCACGTCAGGGGACCGCCGACGGACTTCGCCTCCGTCGTCATGTCCTCTTGACCCACACAGCAAGGAATCTTCATGCATCGCACCATGGGGCGGCTGACTGCTGCCCTCACCACCGCGACCCTCGTCGCGATCGCTTCGCCCGCTTGGGGGCATGTCCACGTGGACAGCGATGACGCGACGCAAGGCGGCTTTGGCTTGGCCACGTTCCGTGTCCCGAACGAGTCGGATACCGCCGCCACCACGAGGGTGACAGTGGCGTTGCCCAAGGACACGCCGTTCGCTCATCTGACCGCGGAGTCGAAGCCGGGGTGGGAGGTCTCGACCACCACCAAGAAGCTCGACGAACCGATCAAGAACGGCGACTTCGAGATCAGCGAGCCGGTCAGGACGATCACCTGGACCGCCACCGGTTCCGGGATCGCACCGGGGGAGCACGCCACGTTCGGCGTCTCGGGCGGACCGTTCCCCGAGGTCGACGAGATCGTGCTGCCCACCACGCAGACCTACGACGATGGCGAGGTCGTCGCGTGGGACCAGGAGCAGACCGGCGACGCGGAACCCGAACGTCCGGCTCCGGTTCTTGGTCTGGCCGAGGCAGACGGGCACCACGGGGAAGCCGCGAACGACGCCCAAGAGGCTTCGGCGTCGACCGACTCCTCCACGAGTGGCGACATGGCGCTGATCGTGGCCATCGCGGCTGCGGTGCTCGCTGCCGCAGCGCTGCTGGTGTCGGTGCGTCAGAATCGATCGCGTGCGTAGTCTTCTCGTCGCCGCAGTCCTCGGCCTGCTGACACTCGTTCTCGAGGTCGGACCGGCCAGCGCCCATGCGGGCCTGTCCAGCAGCGATCCCGAGGACGGGGCGCGCCTGCAGGCCGTTCCGTCGACCATCACGTTCAGGTTCACCGAGAACATCGGCACGGCCTTCCTCGCCGTGACAGCCCCCGACGGCTCGACGCTGCAGACGTCTGAGCCCCGTGCAGTCGACCGTTCGGTCACGGCTGACGTCGCTGACCCGGGTCAGCGCGGCACCTACAGCGCTTCGTACCGCGTGGTCTCGGCGGACGGTCATCCGGTGTCGGGGACCATCACGTTCACGGTGCTGACGGGGGAGGAGGTCGAGCAGGTCGCGGCCGGGTCGACCGTCCAGTCCGACGGGTTCCTCGACCGCCACCTGGGACACGTGCTCTGGGGTGCGGCTGCCGCCGTGGTGGCAGTCGTGCTGATCGTCCTGCCGCTGAGGAGGCGCGATGACTCGCACGACGCGTGAGGCGCTGACCGCCTTCGCCGTGGCCGTGCTGGCGGTGATCGGCTTCCTGCAGATTGGCGGCGGCGCGCCGCAGACCGCACCCGCCGGCATTCCGGACGCGGGTCTGCTCGCAGGGTGGGCGCTGCCGGTCGTCAAGGTGGTCACCGACGCCTCGGCTGTCCTGACCATCGGCATGCTGGTGCTGGCGGTCTTCCTGCTGGTCTCGAAGGGACTCGAGGTCGAGGGTCTGTCCGTGCAGGCAGTGCGACTGGCCTCTCGGTGGGCGTGGGTGTGGGCGATCGCGAGCATCGCGCTGTACGTGTTGACGGTGTCGGACGTCTTCGCTGCGCCGCTGACTGAGCTGACGCCGAATCTGCTGGGATCGCTGTTTCTCGACGCGGCGACCGGCAAAGCCATCGTGCTGCAGGCCGTTGGCGCCAGCCTCGTGGCCGTGGCAGCGCGCTGGACCCTCTCGGTGCGCGGGCTGGCGTTCGTGCTCGGTGTCGCCCTGGCCACGACCACCCCGATCACCCTGACCGGCCACGCCGCGTCAGCGGGCTCGCACACGCTCGCCACGACGAGCCTGATGCTGCACGTCGTCGGTGTCACCCTGTGGGTCGGCGGTCTGGCAGCGCTGGGCTGGGTGGCCCTGCGCGGCAGCAAGCGGCTCGGCGGAGGCATCGAGCGGTTCTCCCAGCTCGCGCTGTGGGCGTACGTGTTGGTCGGGGTGTCAGGTGTCGTCAACGCCACGGTGCGGATCACCAGCCTGGCTGATCTGTTCGGGTCGTCGTACGGCGCCCTGATCCTGGTCAAGACGTTGGCTCTCGTGCTGTTGGGTGTCTTCGGCTGGGCGCAGCGCCGGCGCATCGTCGCCGCGGAGGGTGGCTTTCTGCGCCTCGCCACCACGGAGCTGTTCGTGATGGCTGGCACGATCGGGCTGGGCGTCGCGTTGTCCCGCACGCCGACGCCGCTGGGCGAGGAGGTGCTGACCACCCCCGCCGAGGAGCTGCTCGGCGGACCGATGCCCGCCCCGCCGTCGTTCAGCGAGCTCGTCCTGGGGGTGAGCGCCAATGGGACCGGGATGGTGATCGTCGCGATCGGTTCGGCGCTGTACCTCCAGGGCGTCTGGGTCATGCGCCGCCGCGGTGATGCCTGGCCGCTCGGCCGCACGGTCTCGTGGCTGACGGGCATGGCGGTCATCGCCTGGGCGACCTTCGGAGGGCTGGGGGAGTACTCACACGCACTGTTCAGCGCACACATGGGCGCACACATGCTGCTGTCCATGGTGGCGCCGATCCTGCTGGTGCTCGGAGCGCCGGTGACCTTGGCGTTGCGGACGCTGCCCGGCCCGCGTCAACCGGGCGAGACATCGTCTCCGCGCGCCCTGCTGCTGGCTTTCCTGCACTCGCGGTTCTCCCGCTTCATGACGCATCCGTTGGTCGGCCCGGTGTTGTTCACCGGCAGCCTCTACGGCTTGTACTTCTCACCGGCGTTCGAGACGCTCATGAGCAACCACTCCGGCCACGCGCTGATGGACATCCACTTCCTCACCGTCGGCGTCCTGTACTACTACGTGCTGATCGGGGTCGATCCCGCGCCGCGCACGCTGCAACCGCTGGTGCGCTTCGGGCTGCTGCTGGTGACCATCCCGTTTCACGCCTTCTTTGCGATCGCCGTGATGTCATCGGAGCAGCTCATCGCGGGCCACTACTTCCGCGCGCTCGATCGCCCGTTTGCCACCGATCTGCTGGCCGACCAATACCTGGGCGGAGGAATCGCGTGGGCCATGGGCGAGGTGCCACTGGTGCTGGTCCTGGCCGCGATCTTCGTGCAGTGGATCCGCACTGACTCGCGTGAGGCCCGCCGATATGATCGCAACGCTGCGCGCGACGACGACGCCGCGCTCGAGGCATACAACGCGCATCTGGCCGATCTGGCCGAGCACGGCAAGAGGCGCGAGCCGTAGCAGCTCGCGCCTCTTGGTCCTGCTGATTGCGTCAGATCAGAAGATGATCTGGCCGCCGCTGGTGGCGGCGGTGAAGCGCTCCTGGGCGTCGGCCCAGTTGGCGATGTTCCAGAACGCCTTGACGTAGTCGCCCTTGACGTTGAGGTAGTCCAGATAGAACGCGTGCTCCCACATGTCGAGCTGCGAGATGGGGATCAGCGTCGCCGGAATGTTGCTCTGCTGGTCGTACAGCTGCACGATCACGAGCTTCTGCCCCAGCGTGTCCCACGCCGTGATGGCCCAGCCGGATCCCTGGATGCCGAGCGCAGTCGCTTCGAACTGGGCACGGTAGGCGTCGAAGGAGCCGAAGTTGTCGTCGATCGCGGCCTGCAGCTCACCGGTGGGCTTGTCGCCGCCCTCGGGGGAGAGGTTCTTCCAGAAGATTGAGTGGTTGATGTGTCCGCCGAGATTGAACGCCAGGTTCTTCTCCAGCAGGTTGATCGTGTCGTACGAACCGGCCTCGCGGGCTTCGTCGAGCTTCTCCAGCGCGGTGTTCAGTCCGTTGACGTAGTTTTGATGGTGCTTGGTGTGATGCAGCTCCATGATCTTGCCGGAGATGTGCGGATCGAGCGCACCGTAGTCATATGACAGCTCGGGCAGGGTGTAATCGGCCACGCGTCCTCCTCGGGACAGGGGCACCGCGTGCCCCGGCAGTTCTGTTGACAAGGCCCATCCTGCCAGCCTTGTGCCTGGTCGCAAGGATCAAGGCAGCAATGTCCTAGTCTGGTCACGACCTGATCTCGGCGCGTGTGGAGGTGAACCGTGGTGTCTGACCGGATCCTCACGGTTCCCAACGCCCTGAGCTTCGTCCGGCTGCTTCTGGTGCCGGTGTTCCTGTGGTTGGTCCTCGGGCCGGAGTGGGACGAGCTGGCGCTGGTGGTGCTGATGGTGTCGGGTGTCACCGACTACCTCGACGGCAAGCTGGCTCGCTCGATGAATCAAACCTCCAAGATCGGCGCGATTCTCGACCCCGTGGCCGATCGATTCTTCATCCTGGCGGTCGTCATCGGTCTCACGGCGCGTGACATCATCCCGCTGTGGTTTGCGGTCATCCTGCCGCTGCGTGACGTCTTCTTGTTCGCCCTCATTCCGTTTCTCCGCACTCGCGGCTACAGCTCGTTGCCGGTGCATTTCCTGGGCAAGGCCGCCACGGCGAGCCTGCTGTATGCCTTCCCGCTGCTCCTCCTCGGCGGTGCGGCTGGCGAGCCGCCGACGACAGTGTCCGATCTGGCCCGCGTCTTCGGCTGGGCCTTCACCGTCTGGGGGGTGAGCCTGTACTGGTGGGGCGGCGTGCTCTACGCGATCCAGGTGCGACGGCTGATGACCACCACTGAACGGGTTCGCACATGAACGACGTGGACCCGGATTCATCCCAGGAGCGCCCCGATGGACTGCTCGATCGCATCGCCCAGACTGCCTTGGACGATGACTACTACGTCGTTCGCGCCGGGCAGCCCGAACCGTCACGTTTCTTCAACACCACGCTCACCGGCTCTGTCCTGGGCGTCTTTGCGCTCATGATCACCATCACCGCGATGCAGACGGCTTCCAACCGCCCGGCGACTCAGCGCGAACAGCAGGCGTTGGCCCAAGACGTCTCGGTGCGGCGGGCCATCAGCGCCGAGCGCCGGGACAAGGTCAGCAGCCTGCGGGTCGAGGTGCGCGAGCTGTCGGCTGCCTCCGGCCAGGAGAATCCCGACGCTCAGGCACTGCGCGCCACCACCGCGGCGACCGCGGTCCGGGGACCTGGAGTCCGGGTTCGCATCGTTCCGGCGGCCAACGATGGTGGTCGTGGCGACGTGTCGGACAGCGATCTGCAGGTGCTGGTCAACGCCCTGTGGTACGTGGGCGCCGAGGCGATCTCGGTGAACGGCCAACGAATCGGCACGCTCACCTCCATCCGAACGGCTGGATCGGCCATCACGGTCAACTACGTCTCGGTTGATCCGCCCTACACGGTGCGGGCCATTGGCGACGCCGACAACCTGTACGACCGGCTGACTGACAGCCGGCTCGGTCGCGACTGGAGGGCGCGCGCCGCTGACACCGAGCTGTCTTTTGAGATCAGCTCCGTCGACTCGCAGCGGCTGGCGGCCATCAGCGAGAAACGCCGCAAGATCGTGCACGCCGAGACGGCACGGGACGCCGCATGATCCCGGTGCTGGGCGTGATCGTCGGTGTCACGATCGGGCTGTTGCTGCAGCCGACCGTGCCGGTCGCCCTGCAGCCCTATCTGCCCATCGCCGTCATCGCGGCCCTGGACGCCGTGGTCGGAGCCCTGCGGGCGTTGGGGGAGCGGCGGTTCAACGACCGCGTCTTCGTCGTGTCGTTCATCTCCAACGTCCTGATCGCCGGGTTCATGGTGTTCCTCGGTGATCAGCTGGGCGTCGGATCGCAGTTGTCCACCGGTGTCGTCGTGGTGCTTGGCATCCGCATCTTCGCCAACGCCGCCGCCATCCGGCGCAGAATCTTCCATGCGTAGCCGTCGTCGCTTGACCCAGGTGCTGGTCGCCATCTTGATCGGCGGTCTGGCGCTGGCGATCACCTGGCAGGTCCGTGACGAACCTGCCGATGACTACCAGAACGCGCGGAGCGAGGACCTGGTCGAGCTGCTCAAGTCGCTCGACGCGGCCAACCAGCGGCTGGATCGCCAGATCACCGACCTCACCAACACCCGCGACGATCTGCTTGATTCGTCCAAGCGATCGCGGGCGGCTCAGGACCAGGCACGCGCTCAGGCCGACGCGCTGGCGATCTTGGCCGGCACAGCGCCTGCCATGGGCCCGGGCGTGGTGGTGACCATCTCGGACCCTGAGGGTGGCGTCGATGCCGGAGCGCTGCTCGACGCGATCGAGGAGCTGCGCAACGCGGGTGCCGAGGCCATCGCGATCAACGGCACCGTTCGCGTGGTGGGTCAGACCTACTTCATCGACACCGACGAGTCCATCCGCATCGGTGGGCGTGACGTCAAGCCGCCGTATGTCGTCGAGGCGATCGGTGACACCGACACCATGGCGACCGCGACCCAGATACCCGGCGGGCTCGTCGACACCATCGAGCGACGCGGCGGAGAGGTCTCGGTGACCCGCGAGAAGGTCGTCGGCATCACCGCACTCGCCGACGTCCGGGCGCCGGAGTACGCTCGTCCCGATTCCTGAGCCCAGACTGACGAACGAGGAGACGCCCCGTGATTCCTGAGGACCTGTACTACAGCGAGGAGCACGAGTGGGTGCGAGTCGAGGAGGACATCGCGATCGTCGGCATCACTGACTACGCCCAGGAAGCGCTCGGCGACATCGTGTACGTGCAGCTGCCGGCTGCGGGTGAGTCCGTCGAGGCCGGCACGGTCATCGGTGAGCTCGAATCGACCAAGTCGGTGAGTGACGTCTTCTCACCGATCTCAGGTGAGGTCGTGGCCCGTAACGAGAGCCTCGATGGAGCCCCCGAGGTCATCAACACCGATCCGTACGGCGAGGGCTGGCTGATCAAGATTCGTCCCGCCGACGAAGACGCCACCGCATCGCTCATGTCAGCCGAGGCGTACACCAGCCTCACGACGTCCTGAGCCAGATTTCACCGAGCCGACGATGCTAGCCTTTGACTCGAGGCGAATGCCCGGGTCGAGCCCACGTGTGATGAGCAGGAGATGAGAGCCCATGTCGGACAGCTGGTCGGCCGAAGGGGTCGAGCACACGTCGCACATCCCGGCGTTGGATACAGACACCGAGGAGATGACCTCGTCGGACGTGTCGGCCGTGGAGAATCTTCCGGCTGGCAGCGCCATGCTGCTGGTGCAGCGGGGACCTGACGCCGGTGCCCGTTTTCTGCTCGACAGCGCGTCGGTGACGGTCGGTCGACACCCATCGAGCGACATCTTCCTCGACGACATCAGCGTGTCTCGTCGCCATGCGACCTTCAATCGCGGCGAGACCGGATACGCAGTCACCGACCTGGGCAGCCTGAACGGCACCTACGTCAACCGCGACCGCATCGACGCCGAGGTCGTCCTCTCCGGGGGCGACGAGGTGCAGATCGGCAAGTACCGTCTGATCTTCTTCGCCGGCGCAACCAAGGCTGACTCATGACCCAGCCGGTGCCCGAGCTCTCGCGGCTTGGCATCGGCAAGGTGCTCGATGAGCTGCAGCCGGAGTTTCCCGATCTGTCGATCACCAAGATTCGCTATCTGGAGCGCGAGGGTCTGCTGGATCCGGACCGGACGGCGTCGGGCTACCGCAAGTTCTCCTACGCCGATGTCGAACGTCTGCGCTTCATCCTGCGCCAGCAGAGGGATCGCTTCTGGCCGTTGAATCACATCCGTCAGGTTCTGGACGACATGGACAACGGCCGTGTGCCCGACACCGAGGTGCCAGGAGTTCGTGTCCCGGAACTGGTGCTGGCCGAGGACCACCTCCCGACGCCGCAGACCTTCGGCGGTCAGCGCAGTCAGGTACGCCTGGCTCGCGACGAGCTGGTCGCCGCCGCGGACATCTCGCCTGAAACCCTCGTCGAGATCGAGGAGTTCGGACTGATCAGGCGCCGCAGCGCTGCGTCGTTCTATGACGGCGATGACCTGCACGTCGCGTCGCTCGTTGGCCGATTCGCCGAGCTGGGGCTCGAGCCGCGTCACCTGCGGATGTTCGTCGCCGCTGCGGACCGCGAAGCAGCGCTGTTCGACCAGGTTGTCACGCCGCGAGCCCGCTCGCTCGATCGCGACGCCAGCGATCGGGCCATCGCCTCGCTCGCCTCGTTGTCGGTGGCATTGCACACCGTGCTGGTCCGGCGTCACCTGCGAGGCTGAGGTGCGCGAGGTCGAGGTGGTCGGGGTACGCGTCGAGCGGCCCACCAACCAGCCGCTGGTCCTGTTGCGGGAGACCGAGGGGAATCGCTACCTGCCCATCTGGATCGGCGCCGTCGAAGCATCGGCGATCGCGTACGCACAACAGGGGTCGTCCACGCCGCGACCACTGACCCATGAACTGATGCAGTCCATCGTCGAGGCGCTGGGTGACGGGCTGGAGGAGGTGCGCATCACCGAGGTCAACGACGGTGTCTTCCACGCCATGCTGCACTTCGAGTCCGGTGCCGAGGTCGACGCTCGTCCGTCGGACTCGATCGCGCTGGCGCTGCGTGCTGGTGCTCGGATCGTGTGTACCGAAGACGTCCTCGACGCTGCCGGCATCGAGGCGAGCCGCGACGAGGACGAGGAAATCGAGAAGTTTCGCGAATTCCTCGATCACGTGCTCCCGGATGAATTTCGCGGCGGGTCTGGAGAGCCGCCCGACCCCGAGCCTGAAGTCTGACTCAAAGGTTGAGACTTTACGACACGCCGGACACGCGCGATGTCGTTGACCGGGAGAACTCTCACCTTTACCTTGAGAGAACTGCCAATGCACACGGATGTAGTTTCGTCGCGGTAGTCTTCGCCTCAACGACAGTTCTGGAAGGCCAGTCATGAACGAGTTGCCCGATTCCTCCGTCGACACGACGGACGCAGTCGCCCAAGCCGGCGACCAAGGTCTGCTGTTCAACGACGACGTGTCGCCGCTGTCCGAGAACGCTGGTTACCGCGGTCCCACCGCCTGCGCCGCGGCCGGCATCACCTACCGCCAGCTCGACTACTGGGCACGTACCCAGCTGGTCGAGC
>NZ_JBAVCB010000017.1:0-25713 GCF_049586495.1 Aeromicrobium sp.
CGGCCCGGGTGCTCGCCCGCATCCCGGCGGCGTTCCGCAACGTGCCGAGCCAGCCGCGGGTGCGCACCTTCGAGCCGGATTTGGAGGTCGAGTACTCGTCCGTCAGCGGCCGTCTGGCTCAGTCCCAGATCGCGGGCCTCGCCGTGGTGTCCACCGCTCGGGACCTGGTCGTGCTCGACGATGACGGCGTGATCGAACGGTTCGCCGTCGCGGTGCAGCCCGAGGGAGTCGACGTGGACGGTCCGGACGGATCGTTCTCGTTCGTCCCCGTCCCGACGTTCGTCGATCCGGCCGACATCATCGCCGAGGGCTCGCTGCTGGCTCCCATGCCGGCGGCGGTCGTGACCGTCGCCGTCACCGAGGGCCAGCAGGTCGCGAAGGGCGATGTCGTCGTCGTCCTCGAGGCGATGAAGATGCAGCACACCATCACCGCACCGACCGACGGGATCGTCGCCCAGCTGGGCGTCACCGCAGGCGCGCAGGTCGAGTCCGGCACCGTACTTGCCGTCATCGAACCAGTCACCCACCACGAGGAGGATCCGGCATGAGCACCTTCACCGAGACGACCGAACGCCAGGAGCTGCGCAAGGCCGTGGCCGCCCTCGGCGCCAAGTACGGTCGCGACTACTTCGAGAAGGCGGCCGCCGAAGGCCGCAAGACCACCGAGCTGTGGACCGAGGCCGGAGCCCTGGGCTATCTCGGGGTGGCGGTGCCGGAGGAGTACGGCGGAGGCGGAGGCGACATCGGCGATCTCGCCGCGGTCTGCGAGGAGCTGGCGGCCGCCGGGAGCCCGCTGCTGCTGATGGTCGTCTCGCCGGCCATCGTCGGCACGATCATCGCCCAGTACGGCACCGAGGAGCAGAAGAAGGCGCTCCTGCCCGGTCTTGCCGACGGCACCTCGACCTTCGCGTTCTCCATCACCGAGCCGGACGCTGGATCGAACTCGCACCAGATCACCACGACGGCGACCCGCGACGGTGACGAGTGGGTGCTCAACGGCACCAAAACCTACATCTCGGGCGTCGACGAGGCCAGCCACGTGCTCGTCGTGTCTCGCACCGCAGATCACAAGACCGGCAACCTGAAACCAGCCCTGTTCCTGGTGCGGACCGATTCTGCCGGGTTCAGCCACCACGAGATCGACATGGGCATCGTGTCGCCGGAGAAGCAGTTCACCCTCTTCTTCGACGACGTGCGGGTGCCGGCCGATGCGCTGATCGGCAGCGAAGACGCCGGCATCGACCAGCTGTTCGCCGGGCTGAACCCCGAGCGCATCATGGGTGCTTCGTTCGCGCTGGGCAGCGCTCGCCTGGCGTTGACCAAGGCCACTGAGTACGCCCAGCAGCGGCAGGTCTGGAAGACCCCGATCGGCGGACACCAGGCGATCGCGCATCCGCTCGCGCAGTCGTACATCGAGATCGAGATGGCCCGCCTCATGACACAGAAGGCCGCAGCTCTCTATGCGGCCGGAGATGCCATGAAGGCGGGCGAGGCCGCCAACATGGCCAAGTACGCTGCGGGTGAGGCCGTCTGCAACGCCGTGGACCGAGCCATCCAGACCCACGGCGGAAACGGCCTGGCCACCGAGTACGGCCTCGTGCAGATGCTGGCTGGCTCGCGGCTGTCCCGGATCGCACCGGTCAGCAAGGAGATGGTGCTCAACTTCATCGCCCAGTTCTCGCTGAACCTGCCGAAGTCCTATTGAGTCCCTGAGGAGATCACCATGACCGAGCTGGTGCACCTGGCGGTAGCTGGCGGCGTCGCCACGATCACGCTCGACAGCGAGCACAACCGCAATGCGCTGAGCAAGCAGCTGGTCACCGAACTCGTGGCTCATCTGCATGCGGCGGAGTCCGATGACGCCGTCCGGGTCGTGCTGATCCGCGCGGCGAACACGGTCTTCTGCTCTGGTGCCGACCTCTCCGAGGCCGCCGACGGTGGCATGGAGGACGGTGCGCGGTCGTTGATCGCGTTGCAGCGTCAGATCGCGACGTCCTCGCGGCCCGTCGTCGTCGAGCTGGGCGGACCCGTGCGGGCCGGCGGCCTGGGCATCGTGGGTGCCGCCGACATCGTGATCGCCGCAGAGTCGGTCTCATTCGCGCTCACCGAGGTGCGGCTGGCACTGGCTCCGGCGGTCATCAGCGTCACGCTGCTGGAACGCTTCACCTCACGGGCGGCGGCTGATCTGTTCCTCACCGGGCGCACCTTCAGCGCCGCAGAGGCGGTGGCGGCTGGCCTGATCACCCGGGTGGTTCCCGACGCAAACCTTGACGCCAGCGTCGCGGACCTGCTCGCCGATCTCGCCCAGGGCTACCCGCAGGGCCTGCGCGAGACGAAGGCGCTGCTCAATCACGACCTGGTGCAGCGCATCGACGCCTGGGGCGAGACGCGCGCAGCCCAGTCAGCCGCCCTGTTCGGCAGCGCCGAGGCGCGCGAGGCCATGCTCGCCTTCCTCAACCGCCGCAAGGGTTGACCGGCTTCAGCGCACCCGAATCGTGCGTGTGGCGGGCCCGATGTGCCGGGATCCCGGGTACGCGATGCGCAGCCGGCGGCCGTCCCGATGGGAGCCGTCTTGGTCTTCGCGCGCGGTCAACAACGTCACGGTGGCTCGTCCATCGGTCAGCGGCAGTTGGGTGCTGAACTGATCGGTGCTGATGGTGACGGTTCCCTCGCCCGGGAGACCTGTGGAGCGATCGATGACCTCGACCTCCACCCGGACCTTCCTGCGCTTGACGGCGATCTCGGCATCGATGGCCACTCGACCTGTGAGTGTCACATCGATGTCCGCCACCGCGCCGTCGTCGGTCGGTTCCAGCACGGTCGCACTGGCGGCGTCGTCGCCGCCATGCCAGCTGTCGATGAAGTCGCCGTCAATCGTGTCGCGCGCACCGAGTCGGTAGGCACCGCCGGCAGCCACTCCGTCGACGACATATCGGCCCCGGCGGCCGGTGATCGTGGTCCCCACCACCTGGTCGTCGGCATCGACCACGACGACCCTGACGCCGCTGAGACCGCGGCCACGCGTGCTGACCACGTGACCGCTGATCACGACCGCACCGGTCGCCGCCAGTGTCGCCTCGTCCGCGCTCTCGGTGCTGGCCGGATCTTCCTCGGCTGGCCCGACCGGCGGCGCCGCCATGTACAGCGTGCGCGCGCGCCGCGGCCGAGTCAGTGAGCGATCAGACGGTCCGCCCCCCTCGGCGGTGTCAGCCGTGCCAGTCTCGTCACGGGGGGATGGCGGCGAGACGACCGGAGGGGGTTCGGGTGCGAGGGAGGGTTCGGAGCCCCAGCCCAGCAGGCGTCGACGGCGACGCTGCACCGGGGGTCGCCGCTGGCTTGTGGGGTCATCGGCGGGAACCGGCGAGGAGGACTCGCCGTCATCATCGGAGGGCTCTCCGATGGTCGCGTCGGTCTCGTCGACGAACGAGGCGGCGGTCGGGATGCCAGGACCCGCGATCGAGACGCGCGCGTGACGGTCCGGCTCGGGATCGCCGGAGCCGGCCGGACGGTGGATGACGGGACTCATCTCAGATCTCACTTCCCGGTACGTACCGAATCCGAGGCCGCGAATTCCCAGGGTGGCCGGGATCTGGCGCGCGTCCGGCGAATCGGAGGGGAACACGACAGCGGGATGATCGCTGCGGTGTCGGGGCGGAGGCTCGGAGTTCGATCGCATGCCTCACGCCTCCTGGACCGTACGCTCTGCGGGGAATCCGGGGCCGGGCCACCGCGTCCGTGCGATGGATCGTCGCGTTCGGCACGCCTCGGACGTCGTCGATCCAGTATGCGGGGAGCGGCGGATGTCGTCGCGGAGGCGGAGGCGTGTCGTCAGTCATGGTGAGGGTCGGAAGAGAGAGGGTGAAAGTTCGGTCAGACTACCGCGATTCGTCCAAGGGACGGATCAGGCAGCGACCGCACCCGGCCGACGCCTACACTGGTGAGTTCTCCCGATCAGCAGTCGTCCAGGGGCCCGGGGGTGAAGGAGTGGGGTGAGTTCGCAGAACAGTTCATCGGATCCGCGCAGCGAGGTGCGCGCGGAGATCGCTGCCGAGCAGCGGTACGTCGATACCGTGCATGAGCGGCTCGAGGCGTCGGCTGAAGTGGCCAGGTCCCTCGTGAAGGAGGGCATGGCTCGCGGCCACGTCGGCAACGAGGGTGGCTTGGTCGAGCGTGACGCCATGGTCTACCAAGCGTCACGACGTCTGTCTGCGCTGCACGCAGCCCACGACGGACTGGTGTTCGGTCGCCTGTCGATGCTCGACGGCGACTCGCGATACATCGGTCGGATCGGGGTGCGTGACGCCGATCGGGAGATCTTGTTGATCGACTGGCGCGCCCCAGCTGCCTCCCTGTTCTACCAGGCCACGGCGCAGGAGCCGGCCGGTGTGGTGCGCCGGCGAGTGCTGCGCTGCTCGGGTGCCACCGTCGTCGGGGTCGAGGACGATCTGCTGGACGCCGACAACGCTCCTGACGATCTCGTCGTCGTCGGAGAAGGCGCTCTGCTGGCCAGCCTGAGCCGTGCCCGCGACTCCACGATGCACTCAGTGGTGGCGACGATTCAAAAAGAGCAGGACGAAGCGATCCGGGCTCCGATCCGTGGAGTCACCACCATTGGTGGCGGGCCGGGCACCGGCAAGACCGTCGTGGCACTGCATCGAGCCGCGTACCTCTTGTACTCCGACCGACGTCGCTTCGAGTCCGGCGGCGTCTTGGTGGTCGGCCCGTCGTCGGTGTTCATGAACTACATCGAACGGGTGCTGCCGAGCCTCGGCGAGACCAGTGTGACGCTGCGATCGCTCGGCGAGGTGGTCGATGGGCTGCACGCCGCGCGCCATGACGATGCCGTCGCGGCATCGGCCAAGGGCTCGTCGCGGATGGTCAAGCTGCTGACCCGCGCGGCGTCCGCCCCGGCGCCGGATGCGCCTTCGCACTTCCGCTTCTTCTACAAGGACGACGTCCTGGTGCTCGACGCCCCTGGACTCGACCGGTTGCGCCACCAGCTGCTGTCCGGGTCGCGCCGCAATCAGGCATACGCCCGCGTGCCAGCTGCGGTGGCGACCGCGTTGTGGCGCCAGGTGTCGGGTGAACGCGCCCTGGAAAAGGGCGAGGAAGCCTTCGTCGATGAGCTCACCACCGACGACCGCTTCGTCGATTTCGTCGAGGACTGGTGGCCGGTGGTCGACGCCGTGGGCGTGTGGCGCACGTTGCCAGCGTTGGTTGACCGCTTCGGTGGCGGGTTCAGCGAGGTGGAGAAGCAGGCTCTCCGGGCGTCCTGGAAGTCTGGAGATCCGAGCATCGAGGACGTCCCACTGATTGACGAGCTGCGTTACCTGATCGGCGAGGAGCCGGAGCCGGACTCCGACGATGGCGACGCGCCCAAGCAGCTGATGAGCTTCGAGCGGCGCGAGCGCGAAGATCGCGACGAGCGCGTCCGCACGAGCACCAGCACCGAGGATGACGGCTTCGCGCACATCTTGATCGACGAGGCGCAGGATCTTTCGCCGATGCAGTGGCGCATGGTCGGCCGGCGCGGCCGGTACGCCAGCTGGACCATCGTGGGCGACCAGGCCCAGTCGTCGTGGCCGCATCCGCTCGAGGCGGCCGCCGCCCGGGCGACGGCTCTGGAGGGCAAGCCCGAGCACGCTTTTCGGCTCTCGACCAACTACCGCAACTCTGCGGAGATCTACGAGCTGGCGGCGAGCGTCGCGGGTCACGCGATCGAGAACGCCGATCTCGCCGAGGCCGTTCGACGGACAGGACACCGGCCGGAGCATCGCGTGGTGGCAGCCGCTGAGCTCGATGCGGCGCTGATGGCGGAGGCACGTCAGATGCTTCAGGAGGTCGAGGGCTCCGTCGCCTTGGTGAGCCCCCGCTCGCGGGTGGAGGCGATCAGCGCCCTTGCAGGTGACCTCGACGACCGGCTGCGCGTGCTCGACGGCCTCGACACCAAGGGGCTGGAGTTCGATGCCGTGGTGGTCATCGAACCTGACGAGATCATCAACGAATCCGAGACGGGCTGGCGCACCCTGTACGTCGTGCTGACCCGCGCCACGCAGCTGCTCACCACGGTCGGCACGAGCGATCGCTGGCAGCGAGAGCTGGAATGAAGTCGCTCCTGCAGGCGTTTCTGCTGGTCGTGCTGGGGGTGGGCATCGCGATCCCTGTCGCGGCGTCGACCTTCCTCAACGGTGAGCGCGAGGTCGTCATCGGGGCCCACGACGCCGTGGTCTCGCCCACCGTGAGCGGGTACGCCGTGCTCGACTTCGGGCCGTTGCTGCCCCGTCTGCGACTGCCTGCGGACGCTCCGGCTGATCTGGGCGTCACCATCCGACTCGGTGAGGCCGACGTCAGCAGCCTCGAGCAGCTGGTGGCGCGCGACGCCATCATCGCGAGCCAGCCGGAGGGCGAGATCGCGGCGGTGCGGTCGGCAGTCGTGTCGCTCGCGGTCGACGCGATACTGCGCGGCATCGGCTTCGGGGTGCTGGCCATGCTGCTGACGGTCCTCAGCTGGCGGGCGGCCGGGCCTGCACGACGGCGGGAGATCGCCGCCGCACTGCGCCGACCGAGTCGCCGCGTCCAGATGGGTGCTGTCGCCACGGCGCTGGTCACGGTCGCTGCCCTCGCCCTGGTCGGAGCGCCCGACCGTCCGCGGCCGGTGCCCACCGTCTGGCAGCCGATCCGCACGGTGTTTCCCGCCCTCCCTGACGACGAGGTGCTCAGAACCCTCGAGGTCTCCGACGGAGCGTCCACCGCCGGCAGCCGGGCGATCGTCGAGGGCGCCCTGTCGACCTACCGCGAGTCGCTGGCGTTCTACGGCCAGCTCGCGATCAGTGCCGCGACGGTCGACGTCCGCAGCGCCGGCGACGGCGAGACGACGGCGCTGGTGGTCACCGACCGGCACGACAACATCAGCATGGACCCCGTGGCCCGAGCGATTGCGGACCGCGCCGGCGCGCGCCTGTTGATCGACCTCGGCGACGACACCTCCACCGGCGCGTCATGGGAATCGTTCAGCATCAACTCGCTGGCTCGCGAGTTCGAGGGATTCGACGTCGTCGCCGTGGCCGGCAACCACGACTCCGGCACCTCGGTGGTCGACCAGATGAAGGACAAGGGTTTCACCGTCCTCGACGGTACGCCGACGACGGTCGCTGGCATCCGGTTCATCGGGGGCAGCGATCCGCGCAGCTCAGGGCTGACGGCTGGCTACAACGGCAACGAGCCGGACAACATCTCGGCCATTCGGCTGCAGGACCAGGCCCTGACCGAAGCGGCCTGCGCGGACGGGCGCACGACCGTGGCTGCCATCCACAGCGCCGCATCGGGACGCGATCTGTCCCGCTCGGGGTGCGTCGACCTGGTGTTGTCGGGGCACCTGCACCGTCAGGTCGGCCCGACAGAAGTCGTCGCCGGGAAAGCCGATTCCAGCGACACTGCTGCGTCCGATGGTCGCGTCACCACGACTCTCAGCACGGGTTCCACCGGCGGAGCTGTCTACGCCTTCGCCCTGGGCAGCAAGCTGCGCCGTCAGGCCCAGGTCACGATCGTCACGTTCGCCGAGGGGCGTCCGATCGGGCTCCAGCCGGTCAGCTTCAATCCCGGCGGCATCATCGAGGTCGCCGAGTACACGCCGTTGACGCTGTCGCCGGACCAGCGCTAGCCGGTCGGCACTACCCCGTGGGGGCGAAACGCTTGGCGGACCGCTCGCGGGCCTTGGCCGCTTCCTCCGCGCGGTTCTTGGGCGGCGCGCCGGTGACGAGGTCCTCCAGCAGGTGACCGGTCACGTGGGCGATCTCGGCCACGGCGCGGTCGAAGACCTCTTGATTGGCCTTCGACGGCTTCGTGGTCCCGGCGATCTTGCGCACATACTGCAGTGCGGCGGCCTGCACCTCGTCGTCGGTCGCGGCGGGCTCGAAATTGTGGAGGGTTCGAATGTTGCGGCACATCTGTCCAGAGTAGATCCGGGCAGGGAGTCGGCACCAGCGGTCAGCTGCAGCGCGCCACGATCAGTCGCGCGTAGACCTCAGCGCACCGGACGACCTCGTCGATGGACACCGACTCATCGATGGAGTGCGCCTGACTGATGTCGCCGGGGCCGTACTGCAGCGTGGGGATGCCGGCTGCCGCGTACTGGCGGAGGTCGGAGCCGTACGGTGCTCCGGACACGTCGGCCGCTCCCGAACCGCTGGCTGCCACGATGCCGCTGACCTCGTCGGCCAGGCGATCGCCCTCCGGGAGCCGGCCGGCAGCAAATCTGCCGCCGGGCCAGGTCACGGTCGGAGCGGCGTGCTTGAGCCAGGGATGCTGGGCTGCGGCGGCGGCAACAGTTCGCTCGAAGATGGCTTCGGCATCCGCGAAGGACTCCCCGGGCATCACGCCAAAGCGACCTTCGGCCACGAGGCGGTCCGGCACGGTGCTCGACCAGTCGCCGGCCGTGACCATGCCCACGCTCAGCGGCCACGGATTGACGTCGAAGGGCTTCGGCGGCTTGGCGTTACGGTGCGCGCTCAGCTCCAGCAGAGCGCGGTGGACGTGCTCGAAAGCCGTGATGGCGCTGTGCCCGTGCTGCGGCATCGAACCGTGGGTGGCCTGGCCGCCGATCTCGAGACGGAAGGTGAGCGAGCCGGCGTTCGCCGTGACGATGCGATGCGCGGTGGGTTCAGCGATGACGCACGCATCACCGCGGTGGCCGCGCAGCAGGGTGGCGAACGTGCCCAGCCCGCCGTCCTCCTCGCCGATCACGGTGTGCACGGCAAAGGGTCGTGCCAACGGTTCATCTGCGACGGCGCGCGCGGCGGCGATGATGGCGACGACGCCACCTTTCATGTCGCACACGCCCCGACCGAACCAGCGGCCATCGTGCTCGCGGACGTGCCATGGGTCGGCGTTCGTCCAGTCCTCGGGTTCGCCAGCCGGCACGACGTCGACGTGGCCATTGAGCACGAGTGCCGGTTGACCGGGACCGGAGACACCGACACATCCCCAGGCCTCTTCCCGGTCGACCTCCTCGCCGGGAAAGTCCGGCCGCGCCCGCAGCTCATCCAGGTCCAGACGCCAGTGGTCGACCTCCAGTCCAAGACCGGCGAGGGTCGCGGCGGTCCATCGCTGTGCCCAGACCTCAGCGTCCGTTCCGCCGGTGCTGGGGATGCTGACCAGCTGCGCCAGGTCGCGGCGGATCAGGTCGACGTCGATGTCCATGGGGTCAGTCTGTCAGCGGGGTCACAGGCCTGCTCAGGGCATCGATCCACTGCGCTCGTAGTAGGCTCCAGCCATGACAGCCCGGCACCTCCTCGCGTGGTGGCACCACCTGTAACGGTGGCCTGTCGACTTCTGCCCAGACCGCCATCACTGGCCGGATCTGGGCACTGTTGTCTCTGCCGGTCGTCACCCTCAAGGAAATCGATGCCCCACCTCCACGACGTGCTCGCCCAACCGGCGTTCGCCCTGATCCGGGTGGGCGACTCCGACACCGTCACGCTGCTCGGAGGCGAACGCACCGACATCGAGCAGCTGGCTGACATCTCGTTGTCGACCACCGGTGAGGGGCCAGGCTGGGACAGCCTCGTGCTGGTGCCGTTCGCCCAGGCGCGAGAGCGTGGCTTCGAGGCGCACCAGGACGGCACGCCTCTCACGGTCATCGCCGCGGATGTCCGGGCCGAGCTGCCGCTCAGGGACGTGCTGGCCCAGCTGCCGGACGCGCCGATCGAGTTCGTCGACCGTGGCGGCTTCGAGACCTCGGATGCCGACTACGCCGGCCTGGTGCGCCAGGTCATCGACCACGAGATCGGCAACGGTGAGGGCGCCAACCTGGTCATCGGCCGCAAGTATCGGGCCCAGGTGGCCGACTGGGGTCACGACCGCGCGCTCACCGTCTTTCGTCGCCTCCTGGAGCGTGAGCGCGGAGCGTTCTGGACGTTCTGCATCTTCACCGGCGACCGCTACCTGATCGGCGCGAGCCCAGAACGGCACGTCAGCGTCGACGCCGGGCAGGTCCGCATGAACCCGATCAGCGGCACGTTCCGAGTGCGCGGCCACCAGACGTACGCGGCGCGCAAGGCAGCCCTGCTGGAGTTCCTGGCCGACGAGAAAGAGATCTACGAGCTCTTCATGGTCGTCGATGAAGAGCTGAAGATGATGTGCGACATCTGTCACGAGGGCGGCATGGTGCTCGGCCCGTATCTCAAACCGATGACGCACGTGGTGCACACCGAGTACCTGCTGGCTGGTCGCACGGATCGCGACGTGCGAGCCGTGCTGCGCGACTCGATGTTCGCTGCCACCGTCACCGGCAGCCCCGTGGAGAACGCGTGCCGGCTGATCAAGCAGTACGAGCCCGAGGGGCGAGGCTACTACGCGTCGATCGCCGCGCTGATCGGCCGCGACGCCGACGGGCTGCCCAAAGCCGATGCGCCCATCCTCATCCGCACGGCCGATGTCGGCCTCGACGGCTCACTGACCGTGACCGCCGGCGCGACGCTGGTGCGCGACTCCGACGCGGGCTACGAGACCGCCGAGACGTGGGCCAAGGCTGGCGGCATCCTCAGCGCATTCGGCTTGGTCGATGCTGCGACGGAGCCACCGGAGGGCTTCGACTCGATCACACGGGAGGACGAGGTGCTGATCGCCCTCGGGTCCCGCAACCAGCGCCTGAGTCAGTTCTGGCTGAGCGATCAGTCCGGCGCTGCTCCGGTGCACTCGCTGGTGGGCCAACGCGTGGTCGTGCTCGACGGTGAGGACGACTTCGTCAACATGTTGTCGCACGTCTTCGGGGTGCTGGGCATGGCGACCGACGTGGTTCGCCACGACGAGTACTCCCCCGGCGCACTGGATGGCTACGACCTCGTGGTCGTAGGTCCAGGCCCCGGCGATCCCCGCGACGTCGACGACCCCAAGATGGCGGTTCTGCATGGCGTGGTGCGCTCTCTGCTCGACACCGGGCGGCCGTTCCTCGCGGTCTGCTTGGGCCACCAGACGTTGTGCCATCAGCTGGGCCTGGATGTCGTGTTCAAGGACATCGTGTTCCAGGGGACGCAGAGCCGGTTGCCGGTGCTGGATCGCGAGGAGACCGTCGGCTTCTACAACACCTTCGTGGCGCGTGAACCTGTTGCAGGGCTTCCAGCCGGCGTGACGGTGCAGACCGACGCAGAGACCGGCGACGTCCACCTGATCGCAGGACCGCACTACCGGGGCGTGCAGTTCCACGCCGAATCAATCCTGACGCACGGTGGATTCGGCATCCTGCGCGACCTGGTCAGCGACCTGATCGGCTCACCGGCCACGACGCCGGACGTCGGCCAGCACTAGGAAGTCATCGCACCGGGGGCAGCAGCGTTCGGTGGGACGGGGGCACGCCGGCGCAGACGGGTGACCGCCACGCCGATCAAGCACAGCGCGCCGCCGAGGAAGGCGAGCGTGGCAGGGACCTCGTCGAGCACGGCCCAGGAGATGAGCGTCGCGAGGACCGGCACGAGGTACGTCGACGAGGCGACCTGCCCCGCGCTGAGCCGCCTGATCGCGTAGGCCCAGGTGGAGAAGCCGATCGCGGTCGGGAAGATGCCGAGATAGATCAGCCACGCGAGATCCGCACCGCTGGCCGATCCCACTTCGCGCACCAGCGCGGGTGCGAACGGCAGACACAGCACCGCACCGACGACACACCCCAGCCACACCGAGGTCGCCGAGGTCAGCACCGCCAGCGTGGGTTTTTGAGCCAGCGCGCCGATGGCGTAGCAGACGGCGGCGAGCAGGCACAGCAGCACGCCTGTCGTGCTGGCTGAGTCCACCGCGGTTGAGTCCGCGCGGGTCGACACCCCGATCAGGAGGACTCCAGCGAACGCGATGCCCATGCCGATCATGAGGGGCTTGGGGAATCCTTCGCGGTACAGGACGCCGGCGAGAACGGCGATGAGGACGGGTCCGGTGTTGATGATCAGGGCGGTGGTACCAGCGTCGAGGTCACGCTCCGCGGCGTTGAGGGCCACGTTGTAGATGCCGAACCACGTGACGCCGTAGAGGATCACCAGACCGAGCGTCCGCCCCTGCGGCATCGTCGAGAGGCGGGGCCGGGCGACGATGGCCAGCGCCACCGCACCGACGAGCAGGCGGCCCAGGCTCATCGCTCCGGGGGAGAAGCTGTCCGCCGCGGCGCGGATGCCGACGAACGCCGAAGCCCACAGGACAACGGTGACCAGCAGGGCCGGCACGGAGAGATCGCGATCCTTCACGTGCTGACGCTAGTGGTTCAGGCCACCGTTCGTCGCGCGGGTTTCGGTCACCGACGTGGCTCGTCGTGTGAAGTCGGCTCTCAGCTGGCGTCCTGGTCCGAACCGAGCGTCACGTCGACGGTCTTGGTGGTTCCGTCGCGCTGGTACGTGACCTTGATCGTCTCTCCGGGCTGGTAGGCGCGGATCGATGCGACGAGCGCGTCCGACGTGGCCACAGCGTGGCCGTTGACGGCCGTGATGATGTCGCCCTTCTTCAGGCCAGCCTTGGATCCGGCGCTACCGGGGTTGACGGTGTTCACCTCAGCGCCGATGCCGGTGATGTCGTCGCCCGAGACTGCCCCTCGCACCGACACGCCGATCTGGGCATGTTCGACCTTGCCGCCGGCGATCAGCTGCTTGGAGATGTTCTTGGCCAGGTCGATCGGGATGGCGAATCCAAGGCCGATTGATCCGGCCTGACCCGACACAGAGGTGCCCGCGCGAATGGCGGAGTTGATGCCGATGACATTGCCCGCCAGATCGACGAGCGGGCCGCCGGAGTTGCCCGGGTTGATGGCAGCGTCGGTCTGCACGGCCGGGAACACCGTCGGGGTGTCGGAGCTGGTGCCGTCGGAGGAGGTGACCGGACGGTTCAGCGCCGACACGATGCCGGTCGTCACGGTGCTCTCGAGGCCGAACGGCGAGCCGATCGCGACGACTTCCTGGCCGACCTGGAGATCGGCTGATGCGCCCAGTGTGGCGGGGGCGAGCCCGGTCTTGTTCTTGGCCTTGATGACCGCGATGTCGGTCAACGGGTCGCGGCCCACGATCTCGGCCTCGGTGTTGGTGCCGTCACTGAATGCCACCGTGATGGTGCCGCCCTTGGCGGCCACGGCAACCACGTGGTTGTTGGTCAGGATCTGGCCGTCACTGCTCACGATGATGCCGGTGCCTGAGCCGCTCTCGCTGGTTCCCTTGACGTTGATCTGCACGACCGAGGGCAACACCTTGGCGGCAACCTTCTCGACCGCGCCAGCGTCCAGACGCGTCGGAGTGGCGTTGCCAGAGTCCAACGAGCTCGACGTGACGCCGGTCGTGCCGCCATCGTTCAGGCGGTCCTGCAGATATGAGCCACCGTATCCAGCGCCGCCGGCCAGCGCGACCAGCGCGACAGCGGACACGAGCGTGCGGCCGCGCTTGCTGCGAGGTGCCGCAGCTGGCGTGGCAGGCGCGGCAGGAGTCCCCATGGGGGAGCTGTAGGAGTCGAGGCCGATCGTCGGCTCGTCGTCGGCCGGGTGCTGCCTGGTGGCGTACTCGTGCGCCGTCGGATAGCTGTTCGCGTAGGCCTCGGTACCCGGGATCACGGGATCGGTCGAGGCCGAGCCCGTGTCATCGTCCAGGCTGTGTGTCTCGGTTGGCCCGGCGGTCGACGCGTCCGTCTGCTCGGGCTCGCGCGGCGTCAGATCGGTATCGGCGGCTGGCTGGTCCGCGGTCGAGGTCTCGTCCGTGGCGTCAGGAGTCTCGTCGGTGCGCGCAGGGGGCGGGACGTACGGGCGGGCAGCGAAGGGATCGTGCGGTTCAGTCATGTTCATAGATTGTCCTCCATCACTGAGTCGCCGCTGAGAGGGACGTGTGAGCACGTCAAGAACCCCCGGGATTGCAGTTCGGAACTGTGGTGCCCAGGTGGCTCAGATGGTGGGCGCGGCTGGCATCGTGAGGGTGAACGTGGTGCCTTTGCCCAATGTGGACGACACCTCGGCGGTGCCTCCGTGGCGTTCGGCCGAGCGCTTGACGATCGACAGACCCAGTCCAGATCCGGGCAGGGTGCGAGCCTCCTGCGATCGATAGAAGCGGTCGAAGATGTGCGGCAGATCGGCCGGCTCGATGCCGGGACCCTCGTCCGCCACCGTGAGCGTGCCGTCGGTGAGTGTCACGCGGACCGTGCCGCCCGGCGGGCTCCACTTGGCGGCGTTGTCGAGCAAATTGGTGACCGCCCGCTCGAGCAGCTGGGCCTCGCCGACCACCATCCACGGCTCCGTGTGCGCCACGAAGTCCACTTCCAGGGCACGCAGCCGCACCCGAGACACAGCCAGGGTCACCACGTCGGCCAGGTCGAGCGGCTCGGGATTGCGCCGGACCGGCTCGTCGCGGGCGAGCTCGACCAGATCGCCGACCAACGTGGTGAGCTCCTCGAGCTGGGCTCTGACGTCGCCCATGATCTCGGCGCGTTCCTCCTCGGTCAGAGAGCGACCGCCCTGGCCTGTTGCTTGGCCCATCAGCTCGATGTTGGTGCGCAGGCTGGTCAACGGCGTGCGCAACTCATGCCCCGCATCGGCGATCAGCTGTCGTTCGCGGGTCTGTGACGCGTCGAGGGCCGTGAGCATCGCATTGAACGACGTGGTCAGGCGGGCCAGCTCGTCGGTGCCCGTGACCGTGATGGGGGTGAGGTCGGCGGTGCGGGCAACGCGCTCGGTCGCGGCGGTCAGACGGCGCACGGGGCGCAGGCCGTTGGCGGCCACGGCCCAACCAGCCAGGCCGGCCAGAGCGACGCCGATCGCACTGGTCAGCAGGAGGATGATCTGCAGACGTTTCAGCGCCATGTCGATCGACTCCATCGACTGCGCCATCACCAAGGCCTCGCCGCGACCGGAGCGCACCGCCACGACGCGGTACGGCGTGTCCTTGAGCATCGCGGTGCGAATCGACTGGGTCGTCTGCCCCAGCGACACCTCACGCTCGGGCAGTCCGATGAACTGGATCGGGAAGTTGCTGACGGCCGGAGTTCCCAGCAGGACGCCGCGGCCCGAGCGCAGCACGATCACCTTGATGTCGGTGAGCGCGAGCGCGCCAGGGTCAGCGCCGCCGGCGAACAGGCTGCCGAGATCGGCCGTCACGCCGGCCTGGGCGCGGCGGACCATCGAGTCGTCCAGCGAGCTCTGGAACTCAGATCGCACCGTGACGTAGATCGTGGCGCTGACCAGTGTCAGCGTCGCGGCCACCGCAGCCGTCGTGAGCACAGCGACCCGCAGCGCCAGTGTCATGCGCGACGTGAAGAACCGCAGGATGCGCAGCGAGTGCTCACGACCGTCGCGCACGGGATGCACCAGATCGGGTCGTTGCAGCTTCACGACGTCGGCTTCACGGAGGAGTCTCGCGCAGGACGTATCCGACGCCGCGCACCGTGTGGATCAGTCGGCTCTCGCCCTCGGCCTCCAGCTTGCGGCGCACGTAGCCCACGTACACCTCGAGAGAGTTCGCGGTGGTGGGGAAGTCGAACCCCCAGACCTCCTCGAGAATGAAGGTGCGCTCAAGAACTCGCTTGGGCCGTTGCAGGAACAACTCGAGCAGGGCGAACTCGGTGCGGGTCAGGGACAGCGACCGATCGCCGCGGGTGACGTCGCGGGTGCTGGGGTCGAGGGTCAGGTCGGCGAACGCCAGTGGTTCCTCATCGGCGTCGTCCAACGAGGCCCGCGCGGATCGGCGCAACAACGACCGCAGCCGAGCCAGCAGTTCCTCCAGCGCAAAGGGCTTGGTCAGGTAGTCGTCCGCTCCGGCGTCCAGTCCGTCGACACGGTCCGAGACCGCGTCGCGAGCCGTGAGCACCAAGATGGGGACGTCATTGCCAGCCGCGCGGAGAGCGCGCGTGGCCTCGAGGCCGTCCAGTCGCGGCATCATGACATCCATGATGATGGCGTCTGGCGCCACGCGCGGGACGACGGCCAGGGCTTCAGCACCGTCGGACGCAAGGTCGACGGCGTAGCCGTTGAACTCCAGGGAACGTCGGAGCGAGTCGCGCACGGCCCGATCGTCGTCGACCACCAGGATTCGCATGTCTCCCAGTGTGCCGGTAATGCCTGAGGGATTGCTGAACCGGCGATCAAGAATGTGGTGACGCTAGACCGGCTTCAAGGGTGTGCGTGGCGGATCTGGGGCGATCACCGTGACGGGCTGGCCGGCGCTGACGTCACCACCACGCTCCACCACCGCCATCACCCCGGCCCTCCGGTCGGCGATCGAGCCGTCGGCGCGGAGGAGCACCGCCTTGAGCAGGCCGGGTCGGATCGCGCCTGACGCGCGACCGGTGCTGGACCAACGTCCCGGCGTGCGCATCGCCGAGGACCCCCATCCCGGCGACGAGCGTGATCGACTCGGCTGGAATCTTGCTGAATGGGTGCAGCGCGTCGCGGCTGACAGCGGTGACACGAGGCGTGCTCATCGTCCCTCCCCTCCGGTGCAGTCGTTCTTGTCAGACCTCGAGCAGGGCCCGGGCCGCTGCGGCGGCGCGCCCGCCGTAGCTGCCGCCAAACATCACGGCGTGCACGAGCAGGGGATGCAGCTGATGCAGTCCTACGCGATCGTTCCAGCCGTCGGCCAGCGGGGCGGCTTCCTCGTAGGCGTCAAGGATCCGCTGCAGGTGCGGGATGCCGAACAGTGACAGCATCGCCAGATCCGTTTCACGATGACCGCCGTGGGCCGCCGCATCGATCATCCAGATGTTGGTGTCACCACCCCACACGACGTTGCCGGACCACAGGTCGCCGTGAATGCGGGACGGCGGCTCGGCCGGACCGGCAAGATCGTGGATGCGGTGCATGGCCTGCTCGATGGTGGCGGCGTCGTGCGGCTGCAACGCCCCCCGGTCGACGGCTGCGCGCACGTACGGCATGACCCGGCGGGAAGCGTAGAAATCCGGCCACGTGGGCAGTGGACGGTTGGGCAGCGGCGCCAGTCCGATGAATCCGTCGACGTCGGCGCCGAAATTCTCCGACCCGGCAGCGTGGGTGATCGCCAGTGCGCGGCCGAACTTCTCGGCGGCATCGGTGTTGGGACGTACCGGCTCGATCCACTCCAGGATCAGGCAGTCGTCGGCGTGGGCGAGGACCTCGGGCACGGGGGCTCCGCCGGCGTCACCCAGCCAGCGCAGGCTGGCCGCCTCACGGTCGAAGAACCCCTCAGGAGCCTGGGGGCGGGTCTTGATGACGGCCCCGCGGCCGTCGGTGAGGCGTAGGCGCGTCACGGTGCAGATGTCACCGCCGGCGACGGGCGTCGTGGAGACGATGCCGACACCGAGCAGTGCTTCCGCCCGAGCGGCGGTTCCTGCCATGCGCGCCATGACCCAGAACCTACCGCCTCGCTCAGTGTGAGGGGGAGTCGATCAGGTCAGGCAGTCGTTGGACGAGACCATCCACGGTCCGCTCGATCATCGTCAGCACGAGCCGGAACCCATCTGGGCCCCCGTACCAGGGGTCAGGCACCTGGTCGTCATCTGCGGTCGCCTCGGGATCGAAGTCGCGGAAGAGGCGCACCTGGGCCCGCTGCTGGACGGTCGGCGCCAGGTCGACCATGTCGGCATGATTGCTGGCGTCCATGGCCAGCAGCAGGTCGTGCTCGGCGAACCAGTCGGCCGTGAAGGTACGGGCGCGGTGGCGGGTGGGGTCGTATCCCGCATCACGCAGAGCGACGGCAGCGCGCGGGTCCATCGGCTCGCCGGCGTGCCATCCGCCGGTGCCAGCCGAGGCCACCTCGACCCGGCCGGCGAGACCGGCTTGCTCGAGCCGATGTTCCAGAACGACCTGGGCGGTCGGAGAACGACAGATGTTGCCAAGACAGACGACGGCGATGCGGTACACGGTCACCGGCGGGACGCGAAGAGCGAACCGACGACCGTCTGGCTGATCGAGATCACGATCGAGGCCACGACGGCCCAGCCGAATCCATTGATCATGAAGCTCAGGTCGAAGGCGTCGGTGATGGCTTCGGTGAGCAGGAGCAGCAGTGCGTTGATCACCAGGAGGGCGAGTCCGAGCGTGATGATGATGAACGGAATTGACAGCGCCTTGACGATCGGGGCGATGAAGGCATTGATGATCGTGAAGACCAGCCCGACTCCCAGAATGCCGAGGATGCGGCCGAACGTGGTGGCGCCGCTGTCGCCGATGGCCATGTTGTCGCCCAGCAACCACGCCGCGACAGCGAGGGCGACGCTGCTGACCAACCAGGTCGAGAGAAAACGTTCCATGCGCCGATTGTGGCACCCCGCGATGCCGATCCCGTCAGGTCACGGCTGCGGCAGCAGGTCTGGCTCGACCGTGCGAGCCGTCTGGGCGAGCACGATGCCGGCCAGCACAGCCACCACGCCGAGGACCTGAAGTCCGTTGAGCGACTCGCGGAACCAGCCCCAGCCCAGCACGTTGGCGATCACGGGCTCGAGCATCGCGATCACGGTGACGACCGTGGCGGGCAGGTGCTGCAGAGCCAGCAGCTGCAAGAAGAAGGGGACCACGGTGCCGAGCACGACGACCGCCGCCACCGCGATCCACGGGTTGACCGACCAGCCGTCGAGGCGACCGAGCATGGTGGTGCGCGAGTCGAGCTCAGGGACTGTCCAGAGCGGCTGCGCGAGGTTCATCACCACCGTGGCGACGACGAACGCCCACAAGATCACGCGCAGGGGATCGGTGGTGCCGACGTTGTGCTCACCCAGCAGGAAGTAGGTCGCGAACGAGACAGCGGCGAGCAGTCCCATGACGACTCCGAGGCCGTCGAAGGCGAGGCCGGTCCAGACCTGTCCCACGACAGCAAGCCCGCCAAGAGCAAGAGCGACCGCCAGCCACATGCGTTGGTGCACCGCTTCCTTGCGCGCGAAACGGACCCAGAGGATGACGAGCACGGGAGCGAGGTACTCCAACAACAAGGCGATGCCGAGGGGGAGTCGAGTGATCGCAATGTTGTAGGTCAGCTGAAGGGCGGCCACGCCGACAAGGCCGAGTGCCACGACCAGCATCAGCGAGGAACCGGTGGGCGGGCGCAGGGCCGATCGCCTGATGCACAGCGCCGTCAGCATGAACACCGCTGTGGCTCCTGTGATGCGTAGCGTGGTGAACGTCTCGGGCGTCAGTCCCGAACCCATGGCGACGCGGGAGACGCCACCGTTCAGGCCGAACAGCACAGCACCAGCGACCACCATCAGGTAGCCGAGTCGGGGTCGGGTCGTCATCACCCCGGGATTCTGTCACCCCGGCACCCGGGGCGAGCTGCACGCTGGACGCGAATGGAGTCTGGGCCGTCGAACCGGTAGCCTGACCTCAGGTGTGATGCCCGTCACGCCTGTGCCAGACATGAGGATCCGCCACCCCTGGATTCAGTGCCTGGCGCCTGCTGACTTCGGCTCGCGGCGATCCCGCGGACCGGCGATGGAAGAGGGAATGCATGAGTGCACCCACCGCGAGCCCGATGACCACCGACCCGTCCAGTCCGGACCATCTCGTCCAGCTGTTGACGCCTCACGGGGAGCGTGTCCAGCACCCGGACTACTCCTTCGATGGTGACACCGCCGCGATCGCGTCCTTGTACCGCGATCTCGTGCTGGCTCGGCGTATCGACACCGAGGCCTTCGCCTTGCAGCGGCACGGCGAGCTGGGCCTGTGGCCGCCGGCGCTCGGCCAGGAGGCTGCGCAGATCGGCTCGGCCCGCGCGATGCGATCCCAGGACTTCGCCTTCCCCACCTACCGTGATCACGGCGTGGCCTACGCACGCGGCGTCGATCCGGCCCAGTTGCTGGGTGTTTTTCGTGGCACCGAGCTGGGCGGGTGGGATCCGGCCGAGCACGGCGTCGCCCTGCCCCAGATCATCATCGGAGCGCAGACCCTGCACGCCACCGGCTACGCCATGGGCCTGATCCTCGAAGGATCGGTCGGTACGGGCGACCCGGAGCGCGACGCCGCCACGATCGCCTACTTCGGCGATGGAGCCACCAGCCAGGGCGACGTCAACGAGGCCCTCGGGTGGGCCGCGGTGTACCACGCTCCCGTCGTCTTCTTGTGCGAGAACAACCACTTCGCCATCTCGGTGCCGTTGGCCCGCCAGACGACCATCGCCATCGCCCGTCGCGCCGACGGATTTGGTCTTCCGGGCGTCCGGGTCGACGGCAATGACGTGCTCGCGGTCCACGCCGTCACCCAGGCCGCGCTGCAGCGGGCTCGCGACGGCGAAGGTCCCACCCTCATCGAGGCGGTGACGTACCGCATGGGGGCGCACACCACGTCCGATGACCCGAATCGATACCGCGACGGCGCTGAGGTCGAGGCGTGGAAGGCCAAGGATCCGCTCGACCGAGTCCGGGCGCTGCTGGTCTCCGAGGGCTACGGCGAGGACTTCTTCGCCGAGCTCGACGCCGAGGCCGAGCGCGTCGGCACCCGGCTGCGTGAGCAGTGCGCGCAGCTGGCCCAGCCCGACCTCGCGGACCTGTTCGACCACGTGCACGCCGACACGACCGACGAAAACCGGGAGCAGCAGGCGGCCTACGTCGCCTGGCGAGACTCGTTCGAGGGGAGCCCAGCATGAGTGAAGATGGCATGAGCAAGATGTCGATGGCCAAGGCCCTCAACTCCGGCCTGCGCCGATCCATGGAGGCCAACGACAAGGTTCTCGTGATGGGGGAGGACGTCGGCCGGCTCGGCGGCGTATTCCGCGTGACCGACGGCCTGCAGAAGGACTTTGGCGACGGGCGTGTCCTCGACACTCCGCTGGCCGAGTCCGGCATCGTCGGCACCGCCATCGGTCTGACTTTTCGGGGCTTCCGGCCCGTGGTGGAGATCCAGTTCGACGGATTCGTCTACCCGGCCTACGACCAGATCGTCAGTCAGGTCGCCCGCATGCACTTCCGCAGCAAGGGCGCCGTGAAGATGCCGATGGTCATCCGCATCCCGTTCGGCGGCGGGATCGGCGCGGTCGAGCATCACTCGGACAGCCCGGAGGGACAGTTCGCTCTCACGGCTGGCCTGAAGGTCGTCTCCTGCTCGAACCCCAATGACGCCTACTGGATGATCCAGCAGGCCATCGAGTCCGACGATCCGGTCGTGTTCATGGAGCCCAAGCGCCGCTACTGGGAGAACGGTCAGGTCGATCTGGACTCGGCTCCCGGATCGCTGTGGTCCTCGCGGATCGTGCGCCCGGGCAGCGACGCGACCTTGATCGCGTACGGTCCCATGGTCACCACCTGCATGCAGTCGGCCGAAGCTGCCGCAACCGACGGTCTCGATCTGGAGGTCATCGACCTGCGCACGCTGTCCCCGCTCGACCTGGCCCCGGTGTACGAGTCGGTGCGGCGCACCGGGCACGCCGTCGTGGTGCACGAGGCGCAGCGCACCCTCGGACTCGGCGCGGAGATCGCCGCCCGCATCACTGAGGAGTGCTTCTACCATCTCGAGGCACCGGTACAGCGCGTCACCGGCTACGACATGCCGTATCCGCCCAGTCGGGTCGAGGATGATTTCCTTCCGGGCCTTGACCGCATCATCGACGCGGTCGAGACCGCTCGTGAGATCGGAGCCCACTGATGCCCCATTTCAAGCTGCCCGACGTCGGCGAAGGCTTGACCGAGGCCGAGATCATCTCGTGGAAGGTCGCTGTGGGCGATGTCGTGAAGGTCAACGACGTCCTCGTCGACATCGAGACCGCCAAGTCGATCGTCGAGCTGCCCAGCCCGTTCGCCGGTGAGATCACCGAGCTGTTGGTCGCCGAGGGAGAGACCGTCCAGGTCGGCACGCCGATCGTGGGGATCGGCACGACGGCCGACGCGCCCGCAAGTTCCGACCAGGGCGACGTCGCGGCGGAGAAGGCACCAGAACGCCAAGCCATGCTGGTCGGCTACGGACCGAGCAGCGAGGTGCCGACCCGGCGCCGGCGCACCCATGCCCGGACCGAGTCCACGGCACCTGCCCCCGTCGAGCCCTCGGCCGAGGAGCTCGTCGAGCCGTCGCTTGAAGCCCGTGTGACGACCAGGCCCATGGCTCGACCTCCCGTGCGCAAGCTGGCCAAGGATCTGGGCATCGACCTGGCATCAGTGCCCACGTCCGGTGAGATCGTCACGCGGGCCGACCTCGAGGCCTTCGCCCGGTCCCAGAGCGAGGCTGAGTCCGCGGCCGCGACCCCGTCAGCGTCGGTGACGACGCCCCCCGCCGCCAGCGATGCCGGCGACGTGCGCGTCCCCATCAAGGGTGTTCGCAAGATGACGGCCCAGGCCATGGTGGCGTCGGCGTTCACCGCACCGCACGTCACGGAGTGGGTCACGGTCGATGTGTCCGAGACGGTGCAGCTGGTCGAGAGCCTGCGCGCCGACCGCGCCTTCGCGGGCCTGAAGGTGTCGCCCACCGTGGTGATCGCCAAGGCAGTCTGTCTGGCCATGCGTCGGACTCCCGAGCTGAACTCCTCCTGGGACGAACCGGCCCAGGAGATCGTGCTGAAGGGGTCGGTCAACCTCGGCATCGCCGCGGCCACCGACCGAGGCCTGGTCGTGCCGAACATCCGGTCCGCCGACACGTTGACCATGCCGGAGCTGGCGGCGGCGCTCACCGACCTGACTGACACGGCCCGTTCTGGCCGTACTCAGCCTGCGCAGATGAGCGGTGGCACGTTCACGATCACCAACGTGGGCGTCTTCGGTGTCGACGGCGGCACCCCGATCCTGAATCCGGGCGAGGCCGGCATCCTGTGCGTCGGCGCGATCGCACGCCGGCCGTGGGTCACCGCCAACGACACGATCGAACCGCGGTGGGTCACCACGCTCGCGCTGAGCTTCGATCACCGACTGGTTGATGGCCAGCAGGGTTCGGTGTTCCTCGCCGACGTGGCTCGCATCCTGCGTGATCCTGCCTCTGCCATGTCGTTCTAGCAGGTAGGTCGCGAGGAATGCCATCCCCGTAGGCTGGGGTGGTGAGCCTGGCCGATGCCGTCCCCCGCAAGGCGTACGGGGTCTGGGGCGTCGCGCTCGCGGTGTACCTGCTGGCCGTGTTCCATCGGTCGTCGCTTGCCGTGGCGGGCCTGGTGGCAACGGATCGCTTCGACATCTCAGCCGCCCAGCTCGCGACGTTCACCACGGTTCAGCTGCTGGTCTACGCAGCCATGCAGATTCCGGTGGGCCTTCTGGTCGACCGCTTTGGCCCACGGTCGGTGCTCATCACGGGAGCGCTGACGATGACCGCTGCGCAGGTTGGTTTCGCTTTCGCCGACGCCTACCCGTTGGCGGTGGTGGCACGGGTGTTCGTCGGCATCGGCGATGCGATGACGTTCATCTGTGTGCTGCGGCTGGTGAATTCGTGGTTTCCTGCTCGGCGCATTCCGTTGGTCACGCAGCTGACGGGCGTGACCGGGCAGCTGGGGGCGGTGCTCGCCGCGGTGCCGATGACGATTGCGCTGCGTGACCTGGGCTGGACGCCGGCCTATCTGCTGTCGGCCTCGTTCGGCCTGGTGCTGACTGTCGGGCTGCTGTTCGTGGTGCGGGATGCGCCGCACGGGCGCACGGTGCGCGGCGCATCGTTGTCGCTGTCGCGGATTCGCGCGACCTTGGCGGCCTCGTGGGGGCAACCGGGCACTCGCCTGGGGTTCTGGATGCACTTCACGACCCAGTTCAGCGCCACGACGTTGGGCTTGCTGTGGGGTTACCCGTTCTTCGTGCGCGGCGAAGGATTGTCGCCGGCCGCGGCGGGCGCACTGCTGACGATCATGGTCGTGGCCTTGATGCTGGCCGGTCCGCTGCTGGCGCGCTTCATCACCCGCCACCCGTGGCACCGCTCGAGCCTGGTGATCAGCATCGTGCTGGCAATCGCCGCGATGTGGACCGTCGTGCTGGTGTGGCCCGGAAACGCCCCGATCGGGGTCTTGGTGCTGCTCGTCGTCGTGGTTGGCATCGGCGGCCCGGCCTCGATGATCGGGTTCGATCTGGCCCGTACCTCGAATCCGCCCGAGCGTCTGGCCAGCGCGACGGCCATCGTGAACCAGGCGGGGTTCGTCGCGAGCTTGATCCTGGTCATCGCGATCGGACTGATCTTGGACTGGCGCACGCCCGGAGGTAGTGCGGCCTACACGCCGTCCGGATTCCGCTGGGCGATGTCGGCACAGTACGTCCTGTGGGCGGTCGGCCTCGTGCAGCTGGTGCGGTTTCGTCGCCGCACGCGAGCCGAGCTGTTGGCGATCGACCCCGATGCTCGGGAGAACATGATCGGGCTCGCCTGAGGCTCAGACGTCGAACGTGACGCCCGTGGCGCTTTCGCTGGCGAGCCACAGGGCGTCGGCGAGAACCGGGTCGCGGGCTGTCGCGCTGGACCCGACGCGGCCGGCGTGCCCACGGGTTCCGCCGAGCCCACGCGGTCCGATGTACTCGCCGCCACTCAGGGTCGGATCGGTTGCAGCCATCAGCAACGGCCAGGCGCCGGCGTCCGCGGACTGCGCGATGACTCGGGTGACCTGGTGCATCGCTATGCCGGCCAAGGGGTTGCGGCTCATGCGCGCTCCCGTCTTGGTCAGGTTCGTCGAGGAGACGCCGGGGTGCGCCCCGACGCTGGCGACGGCGAGCCCCGCAGCCCGGGCACGACGGTCCAGCTCGAAGGCGAAGGACAGGTTGGCGAGCTTGGATTCGGCATACGACTTCCACCGGAAGTACCGTCTCGGCGAACCCTCGGTCGTCAGCGAACGCAGGTCGACGCCGCCTGCTCCCGTGTGCGCCAGCGAGCTGACGGTCACGATGCGGGCGTCGCTGCGCGCCAGCAACGGCCACAGCGTGGCGGTCCACGCGAAGTGCCCCAGGTGATTGGTACCGATCTGCAGCTCGAAGCCATCAGCCGTGGTGCGTCTGGGTGTGGCCATGATCCCCGCGTTGTTGACCAGGATGTCGATGCGGTCGAGGCGGGCGATCAGTTCGCGAGCGGCCCGACAGGTGTCCTCCAGATCGGCCAGGTCGAGGGACACGACGCGAACGGCGGCGCTGGGCGCAGCCGCCTTGATCTGATCGATGGCATCGGTGGCCCTGGCAGCATCGCGCGCCGTGACGAACAGATCGGCGCCGCGGCGTGCCAGCTCGATGGCCGTGGCGAGGCCGAGCCCACCCGTCACGCCGGTGATGACGGCACGCCGACCCGCCAGGTCAGGAATGTCGGCCACGGACCAGGTCATGGGGTGACGTTAGCGCGCGATCTCACGCAGCGGTCACGGCGTGACGGCCATGGCGTCGAGCACGGCCCGGGCGAGAGCCGGGTCGCCCTCGATCGTCACGTCGACCTCGTCGGGTGACCGCCGACCTGCGACCAGCATGGTGAACGTCTCGGTCGACATTGACAAGGTGGTGACCGGTCCGTCGATCACGTCAAGCCGCTGAGCCCGGCCGTCGTCACCGACGCGCACCGCGAGGTCGACAGGGACCTCGCCGGTCACCTTCCATCGCACCGTCGTGCCGGTCTCGGGCCTGACCCGCTTTCCGAGGACGTACGGCATGGCGAACGAGAAGGTCATGGTCACGACCTGAGCCGCGGTGGAGTCCATGCCGCCGGGCCTGCCGATGGCGCGGCGGATGTCTTGTTCGTGCACCCACATGTCGACGCACCGGTTGCGCAGCAGCAGGGCCCACGTCCAGACCACGCCGCCGGGGGTGACGGGAGCAGGCTGGTCGGGATCGTCGGGCAGGTCGGTCAGCTGCTCGGACCGCTCGGTGATCGCCGCTCGCAGCTGTGCAGTGACG
>NZ_JBAVCB010000018.1:0-5627 GCF_049586495.1 Aeromicrobium sp.
ACCTTTGAGGACCTGCCGACCTCGTTCTCCGACACCATCGGCAAGGTGCTCGCCGGCGCCGACATGACCACGCCCGAAGGCTGGATGAACGCCGAGACGTTGTCTGCCGTCGCCCCCATGGGCATCATTGCGGTCGCTGTGATCTCGATGGTGCGAGCCGTTGCCGGCGAGGAGCAGGACAAGACGCTCGGCGTCCTGCTGTCTACGCCGGTGTCTCGCACCACCTTCATGCTCGCGAAGGTCACAGCCATGACCGTGCACGCGCTCGCCGTGGTGGCTGGTCTGGCGATCGGCATGGTTGCTGGCTCCGCCATCGGCGATCTCGGACTAACCGCAAGCGGCATTGTCGCCGCGTGCGTGCACCTCGGACTGCTCGGCCTGTTCTTCGGGGGAGTGGCTGCGGTCGTCGGCGCTGCGACGGGAGACCGTCGACTCAGCTCAGCGATCTCAGCGGGGCTGGCCGTGCTGGCATTCGTCATCAGTGCGTTCGCGCCACTGATCGACTCGATCGCCGACGCGGCCCGGATCAGTCCCTGGTACTACTTCGCGGGCAAGAACCCGCTCGTCAACGGGATCGACGTGTCCGATGCCGCGGTCCTCGCGATCGGCTTCGTGGTCCTGACCACCCTTTCGGTGCTCGTTCACCGCCGCCGCGACCTGCGCGGCTGACGCGTGGGTGGAGACTGAGTTGCATGGACATCGCCGTGAAGTGGGACGAGCGGGTCGTCCCGCACCTGGTCGACCTTGCCCTGAGCGACCGGGTGACCGGCGGTTGGCGCGAGCATGTGGCCGCCGGCGCCGAGGGCGACGTGCTGGAGCTGGGCTTCGGATCCGGCACCAACCTGTCCCACTACCGCTCGACCGTCGATCGAGTTCTTGCCGTCGAGCCGTCCGATGTCGCCTGGGAGAAGGCGAGCACGAGCATCGCGTCCTTCGGTCGTCCGGTCGAGCGGGCGGGCCTGGACGGGGCACACCTCGACGTTCCCGACGCGAGCGTCGACGCCGTGGTGTCGACCTGGACCATGTGCACGATTCCTGACCTGTCCAGCGCGCTGGCCGAGGTGCGCCGTGTGCTGCGCCCGGGGGGACGCCTGCACTTCGTCGAGCACTCGCTCGCCCCGAGCGACCGGGTCGCTCGGGTGCAGCGCCGCATCCAGCCGACCTGGGGCCGACTGGCGGGAGGCTGCCACCTCGACCGGGACATCCCGGCCGAACTGGTGGCTGCAGGCTTCGTGGTGCCGGATCTGCGCACCCGCTACGCCTCCCGGCTGTGGCCGGCGCGCCCGTTCGGATGGTTCGTCACGGGCGCGGCCGAGCCGCAGCAGGTCTAGCAGCCCATCGCTCAGCCGTGCGCGAACGTGATGTTCGGCAGCACGCGCTTCAGCCAGGCCGGGACGTGCCAGGCGGCGTGTCCGGTCAGGCGCAGCAGCACCGGGAGCAGCACCAGACGGACCAGGAACGCATCCAGCAGCACGGCCACACCGAGCACGACGCCCATCTCCTTGGGTGGCAACGGGCCAGACAGGGCGAAGGTGAAGAACACCGCCACCATGACGCCGCCGGCGGCGAAGATCACTCGACCGGAGTGCGCCAACGCGCCCACCATCGCCTCGTGCGGATCTCCCGATCGCTCGTAGTGCTCCTTGGCCGACGCGAGCAGGAAGACGGTGTAGTCCATCGCGATCGCGAAGATCATGGCGAAGAAGAACACCGGTGCCCAGGCATCCAGGAAACCCTGACTCTCGAATCCGAGCAGGCCGGCACCCCAGCCCTCCTGGAAGACGAGGCGGGCCACGCCGAAGGCCGCAGCCGTCGACAACAGGCTCACCAGCGTGCCGAGCAGGGAGATCAGCGGCGCCTGCAGTGCAAGGAGCAGCAGCAAGAAGCCGAGCAGGAGCACGACGCCGATGACCAGGGGTGTCGACGTGTCGAGCTGTGACTTCAGGTCGAGGTTCTCGACCGCTGCTCCGCCGATGACCGCCGATTCAGGCAGGTCGGCCCGGAGTCGGTCGACCGTCTCTCCCAGCGCCGGATCAGATGGATCGACGTTCGGGACGGCCTGCAGCATGGCCAGGCCGGAACCGTCGCCGGCTGACTGCGCTGGCATGGTGGCAGCGATGCCGGGGTCGTCTGCAGCGATCGTTCCTGCCGCAGCGGCATCGGCTTCGTCGACGACGATCTGCACCGTTCCGGGCGCGCCGGGTCCGAAGGCTTCTTGCACGCGGTCGTAGCCGACTCGCGCCGAGGCGTCCTCGGGCAGCACCTTGATCGACGGCATGGCCGTCTGCAGGCCCACGACCGGTGCGGCCAGGGCCACCAGGATCACCAGCGAGGCAGCACCCCACGCGACGGGGCGACGCCACAGGCGTTCACCCCAGGCGGCGAACGTGGGAGAGCGGTGCTCGCCGGCCTTTGACCACGGCAGCGAGAACTTGTTGATGCGGTGGTCCAGCTTCGCCAGCACCAGTGGCAGCAACGTGAGCGTGGCGCCGAGCACGAAGACGACCGAGAGCATGATGCCGCCGGCCATCGAGCGGAAGGACGGTGAGGGTACGAGCATCACGGCCGACAACGAGACCAGGACGGTGATGCCGGAGAGCAGGACCGCCTTGCCGGCGGTGTCCATCGTCTCGGCGACGGCATCGCGGGCGGAAAGCCCTGAACCCATGCGGGCTGCGCGATAGCGGGCCACGATCAGCAGTGCGTAGTCGATGCCGAGGGCCAGGGCGAACATCATCGCGAAGTTCATCGCCCAGATGGAGACCGGAATCAGCTCGTTGATGAGCACCAGCGACCCGGCCGAGGCGACCAGTCCGGCCAGCGTCAGGAGCAGGGGGAGTCCGGCCGCGACCAGCGCGCCGAACGCGAGCACGAGGATCGCCAAGGTCACGGGCCACGAGATCATCTCGGACTTGAGCATGGCTTCGAGGTTGGCCTCGTTGAAGTCCGACCAGAGCAACGACGAACCCGTGGGGTTGACCTGGACGCCGTTGCCGGAGAGCTCCTGCAGCGGTTCCTTCAGGTCAGTGGCGGCTCGGACCATCTCGTTGGTGTCGGCCCCGGCGCCTGCCAGGACGATCGCGGTCTGACCATCGGCGGACAGCGTCGCTCCCGGGGTCGGCGGCACGATGTCGGCTATGCGTGCGTCACCTTCGAGGATCGAGGTGGCCTCGGCCAGCACGGTGGCTCCGGCGCCCTCGGTGACGGGACCGTCCTCGCTGTGGACGACCACCTGAATTGCCGAGGAGGCGTTGCCGCCGAAGTGAGTGCGTGCCAGCTCGCGGGCGGCCACGGACTCTGATCCGTCCGCCTGCCATCCGGCACCTGACAGATTCTTCTCGACCTGTGGGGCGAACGCGCCGAGGCCGACGACCAGCAGGAGCCAGGCGACCGTGACGATCCGGGCGTGATGCGTCACCCACACGCCGAGTCGGCCCAGGGGGCCGGGCCGGGAGTGCGGCTGGGTGTCGGGCGGCGTGGCGCGACTTGAGGTCGTGGTGGTCATGGGCTCTCCGGGATGTCGGGAGTGGGCATGGAAGAACCCCTGTGGGGGTTCGCGAATGAGACTAGCATATCCCCCCGGGGGGATGTATAGTCGAGGGTGGGGCGCTGCATGGCGCCGCTGATGCGAGGAGAACACATGACCGACCTGACGATGAAGATCAGCACCGACAAGTCCTATGACGACACAGTTGCTCTCGTGAAGGAGCAGCTCGGCGAGGCTGGGTTCGGCGTGCTCACCGAGATCGACATGAAGGCGACGCTGAAGAAGAAGTTGGACGTCGACATCGAGCCGCAGGTGATCCTGGGCGCCTGCCGACCGCAGCTCGCCCATGCGGCTCTGCAGGTCGACCCCTCCATCGCTGCGCTGCTGCCGTGCAACGTCGTCGTCCGTTCCGACGGCGGTCAGACGGTGATCGAGGCCTTCGACCCCGACGTCATGATCTCGATGTCGCCGAAGGCGACGTCCGAGCTGCGCGACATCGCCGGCGAGGCACGTGCTCGCCTGAGCGACGCCCTCAAAGCCGTGGAGACCTCGGATGCCTGAGACCGACGCGATGAGCCTCGAGCCCGCGGAGATCAAGGCGATCATCACGCGCTTGAAGCGCGCCAACGGACACCTCGCCAGCGTGATCCGCATGATGGAGGAGGGCTCGGACTGCGAGTCGGTCCTCACCCAGCTGGCAGCGGTCAACAAGGCGCTGTCGCGCGCCGGCTACGCGATCGTCGCCACCGGCATGCAGCACTGCCTGACAGACGGTGACGGTCCCGACGGCGTAGATGCCAAGAAGATGGAGAAGCTTTTCCTCGCCCTGGCGTAGACGGCGTCAGCGCTCGATGCGCTGCACGAGACCTTCGGCAGTGCCGGTGACCCACAGCGTCTTGCTGCCCGGGTCGACCGCGACCGTGTCGGCCTGCCTCTCGGTAGCATAGCGGGCGACCACCTTGGGGATGTCCTCAGTGAGGTCCAGCCCGACCAGCTCGTTCTTGGTGATCAACGTGACCCACACCAGGTTGGTCCGGGTGTCGACCGTGATGCCATATGGCCGGTCGCCGAGCGCGATCCGGCCCACCTCCTTGAGCGGGTCGATGTCGTAGATCAGCACGTCGCCGCCGCGGGTGTCAGTCACCGCCAGCCGACCGTCATTCAGCATGACTCCGTGGGTCGGGCCGGCGCCGGCCTGCACTCGGTCGACGCGCACCATGTCGTCGAGGTCGTAGGTCGTGACCGAGTAGTCCTTCACGTCGATCACCACCGCGGTGTTGTCGTCGGTGACGACCCCGCCGGGCTGCAGCAGGTCGTCGAAGGTCTTGCGCACCACTCCTTCGCGCACCACCGAGATGGATCCGCTGAACTCGTTGCCGACCACGAGATCGCCATTGGCGATCGCTGCCGCGTCATGTGGCTGGCGCTCGACGTCGGTGACGCGCGCCTCGCCGCTGGGCAGCGAGACCTCGATGATCTGATTGGCGCTCTCGACCGGCACCAGCACTGGCCCGCCCGGCTTGGCCAGCTGTAGGTGTCGAACCTTGCCCGGCATCGGCACCGACGTCTCGACCCGTAGCGTCGTGGGGTCGAGGAGAAGGATCCGGAACGGGTTGCGCACGGCCACGACCAACAGATCGGAGGTCGCGTCATAGACGATGCCCTGCGGCAGGTCGCCCACCCGGACGGACTCGCCGGCGACCTTCGTCGAGACCTCTGGCGCACGGCCGGGCTCGGCAGCCTTGTTGCTGACGGCTTCCTCGGCGCTGCTGCAGGCCGCCGCGAGCAGGGCGGCCACGGCGAGGAACGCGCCGATCCGGACCTGGCTTCGGCGGTGGGCGTGCTGCCGTGAGGTGGTCATGTCACGAGTCTGCCGTGTGGCCCATCGCTGCGCCGACCAGACCGGTGCGTCCCGGTAGTCCATCGGAACCATTTCGCGGGTGTGACTGTTTTTGCCGGGGTTCGGCACCTACTCTGAAGGATGAAGGCCGCCTGCCTCCGGGCGCCCATCGACCATCTCAGGAGCACCCATGCTGGAACCTTTCGAGGCCTCCATCCTGGACGACACTGCGCTCGACGAGATCGAGATGACCACCCGCCTGATGATCGCGGCGTCCGCGTGCCCGCGGCGCCTGTCGCA
>NZ_JBAVCB010000019.1:0-11768 GCF_049586495.1 Aeromicrobium sp.
CAGCTGCACCTGGACCGCATCGCTGCGGTCGACGGTGAGCTGAACGCCTACCTGCACGTCGACGCTGAAGGCGCGCTCGCGGCGGCGGCCGACGTCGACTCCCGACGGGCCGCTGGCGAGTCGCTGGCCCACTTGGCTGGTGTGCCGATCGCCGTCAAGGACATCGTGGCCACGCGCGGCGTGCCCACCACGTGCGGCTCCAAGATTCTCGAGGGCTGGATTCCGCCCTACGACGCCACCGTTGCCGCGCGCATCAAGGCGGCTGGGCTCCCCATGCTGGGCAAGACCAACATGGACGAGTTCGCGATGGGTTCGTCCACTGAACACTCCGCGTTCGGGCCCACCCGCAACCCCTGGGACACGTCGCGTGTTCCGGGTGGTTCCGGTGGCGGATCGGCCGCCGCCGTGGCCGCCTTCGAGGCGCCGCTGGCGATCGGGACCGACACGGGTGGCTCCATCCGACAACCGGGCGCATTCACCGGCACGGTCGGGGTGAAGCCGACGTATGGCGCGGTCAGCCGGTACGGTCTGGTGGCCATGGCCAGCAGTCTGGACCAGGCGGGGCCCGTCACACGCACGGTGCTTGACGCCGCACTGCTGCACGAGCTGATCGCGGGTCACGACCCGATGGACTCCACCAGCATCAAGGCGTCCTCGGCGCCGGTCGTGGCCGCAGCCCGGCGCGGTGAGATCAAGGGCTTGAAGATTGGCGTCATCCGCGAGCTGGGCGGTAGCACCGAGTCCGCAGGAGGCTTCCAGGCCGGCGTTCGAGCCCGTTTCGACGAAGCGATCGCGCTGCTGACCGGTGCCGGTGCAGAGGTCGTCGAGGTGTCGATACCGAGCCTCGAGTACGCCCTCGCCGCCTACTATCTGGTGATGCCGAGCGAGGCAAGCAGCAATCTGGCCCGCTTCGACGCGATGCGATACGGATTGCGCGTCAGCCCGGACGGCGTGAACAGCCCCAGCGCCGAACAGGTGATGGCCGCGACCCGCGACGCCGGCTTCGGTGACGAGGTCAAGCGCCGCATCATCATCGGCACCTATGCGCTCTCCAGCGGCTACTACGACGCGTACTACGGCTCAGCGCAGAAGGTGCGCACGTTGCTCTCGCGTGATTTCACCGCAGCCTTCGACGGGCTCGACGTGCTGGCCTCACCCACGGTCCCCACCACGGCGTACCCACTGGGCGACAAGCTGGACGATCCGCTGGCCATGTATTTGGGCGACATCGCGACGCTGCCGGCCAATCTCGTCGGCATTCCGGGTCTGTCGCTCCCGATCGGCCTGGCCGACGAGGACCAGCTTCCGGTCGGGATGCAGTTCCTGGCACCAGCCACCGCCGACGACCGGCTCTACAACGTGGCCGCGGGCCTGGAGACCCTGCTCAAGGAGACGTGGGACGGACGTCCCCTGCTGTCTCGCGCGCCCGAGTTGTCCGGCCACTTAGGAGAGGTCAGCCGATGAGCACGTCCACCGAGACGTCGTTGGTTCCGTTCGACGAGGCCATCACGCGGTACGACCCCGTGATGGGCCTGGAGATCCACATCGAGCTGAACACTGCGACCAAGATGTTCTGCGGCTGCCCGACTGAGTTCGGGGCCGAGCCCAATACCCAGGTGTGCCCGGTCTGCATGGCTCTGCCGGGTGCGCTCCCAGTCGTCAACGCGAAGGCTGTCGAGTCGGCCATCCGCATGGGGTTGGCCCTCAATTGCGAGATCGCCACCTGGTGCCGGTTCGCACGGAAGAACTACTTCTACCCCGACATGCCGAAGAATTTTCAGACCTCCCAGTACGACGAGCCCATCGCCTTTGACGGATTCGTCGACGTCACGGTGGTCGACGAGAAAGCCGGCGACAGCGAGGTCTTCCGGATCGAGATCGAGCGCGCCCACATGGAGGAGGACACCGGCAAGGCGCTGCACGTGGGCGGTTCCACCGGGCGTATCCACGGGGCGGACCACTCGCTGGTCGACTACAACCGCGCTGGCATTCCGTTGATCGAGATCGTCACCCGCACGATCGAGGTTCCGGCCGCAAAGGCCCCCGCCGTGGCGCGCGCCTTCGTCTCCCACGTCCGTGACCTGATCGGTGGTCTCGGTGTCTCGGACGTCCGCATGGACCAGGGATCGCTCCGCGCTGACGTCAATCTGTCGCTGAAGCCGCAGGGCGCAGACACTCTTGGCACCCGGTCAGAGACCAAGAACGTGAATTCCTTCCGCTCGGTGGAGCGGGCGGTGCGCCACGAGGTGTCCCGTCACGCCGGCATCCTCGATGCTGGCGGGTCAGTCCTGCAGGAGACTCGCCACTTCCAGGAGACCACCGGCACCACCCTGGCGGGCCGGGAGAAGTCCGATGCTGATGACTACCGCTACTTCCCAGAGCCGGACCTGGCGCCCGTCTCGCCGTCGCGCGAGTGGGTCGAGGAGCTGCGCGCCACGTTGCCCGAACCCCCGGCCGAACGTCGGGCCCGTCTGCAGCAGGAGTGGAAGTTCAGCGACCTGGACATGCGGGACACGCTCGGAGCCGGCGCGCTGGATCTGATTGCCGCGACGATCGACGCAGGGGCCAGCCCGCAGACGGCGCGCAAGTGGTGGTTGGGCGAGATGGCCCGCCGCGCCAACGAGCAGGGTGCCGATCTCGATGCCCTCGGGATCACCCCGGATCAGGTGGCGCAGATCCAGGCCCTGATCGATGCCGGTCGCATCAACGACAAGTTGGCACGTCAGGTCTTCGATGGCGTCATCGCGGGCGAGGGAACGCCTGATGAGGTGGTTGCTGCTCGCGGCCTGGAAGTCGTGTCGGACGACGGAGCCTTGGGCGAGGCCGTCGATCGCGCCATCGTCGGCGATCCCGATGCGGCCCAGAAGGTGCGCGACGGCAAGGTGGCCGCAGCTGGTGCGCTGATCGGCGCCGTCATGAAGGAGATGCGCGGTCAGGCCGATGCCGCCCGCGTGCGCGAGCTGCTGATGCAGAAGCTCAGCTGACCTCGTCAAGGAGGAGGCGCAGCTCACGCAGCACCTCGGCGGGACGCTCGACCGGGATGAAGTGGGTGGCGTCCAGCCGGATGTAGCGCGAGTGCTTGATCCGCTGGGAGGCGGAGAGCATGTGATTGGGGCCGGTCAGCAGGTCCCAGCGTCCGGCCACGAAGGTCACGGGCACCGTGATCGTCGAGAGCGGGACCCGCCCGTGCTTGGAGACGCTCAGGGCCAGCTTGGCGTACCAGGCCGGGTGCGTCATGAAGAACTCTTGCATCAGGTCGCGCAGCTCGGCCGTGTCGGCAGTGGGATTGATCAGGCGACTGCGCCGCAGCATGTTCGACGTCAGGTTGGTCCACGGAATTCGGCGGGTGACGGGTGCCAGCGGGTGGCCGGTGAGGGTGGTGAGGCGGGCCAGGCTCGTCATGGTCACGCGCGCGGCGAAGCCGGGGACCCGCAGGGGAGCCAGCATGGTCGAGAAGGTGTTGCCCGGAACGCCGGCGACGGCGAGGATGCCGAGGACGCGCTCGGGATGGTCCACGGCGAGCTGGAAGGCCACCGTCACGCCGACCGACCAGCTGGCGACGACGGCCGACTCGACGCCCGCGTCGTCCATGATCGAGAGAGCGTCCTCCACGAAGGCATCCAGATCGACGCGCCCGTCGACTGGCCGCGCCGACCCGCCGACACCGCGGTGGTTCCACCCGATGACGTGCACGCCGCAATCGGGGTGCAGCAGCGCTGGCCAGGCGTGTGGATTGGTACCCAAGCCGTTCGACAGCAGCACCGTCGGTCCGTCCGCGCCATTGGACCAGGCCCGCAAGCGTGTCCCGTCCTTGCTGGTCACGTCGTGGTAGCGCAGCTGAGCGGCAGGAGTTGTCACAAGGGTCGAGTCTGGCACGTCGGGCGGCAGACTGCCGCGCGTTTCGTAGGGTTGGGCCATGACCGCGACCCCGGCTCCCGTCTCTCGGACCGCCGACCTCGTCCTGGAAGGTGGGGGAGTCAAGGCGATCGCTTTGGTCGGCGCCGCTGTCGCGCTGGCCGAGAATGGCTACACCTTCGCTCGTATCGCCGGGTCGTCGGCCGGTGCACTCGTCGGGTCGATCATCGCGGCGATGCAGCAGGCAGGCGAGCCCATGAGCCGGGTCGACGACATCATGCGCTCGCTCGACTACACCGACATGCTCGACCGTCGAGGCTTGGGCAAGGCATTCTCGTGGTGGCCCACCCTGGCCAACGGGCTGGGCATCCTGTTCCACCAGGGCATGTACCGGGGACAACACCTCGAGGACTGGACGCGAGGTGTCTTGGCCGACCTGGGAGTCCGGTCCTTTGGCGACTTCGCCTTCGACGACCCGGGCTCATCACTGCCGCCGGGGAAATCCTTCCGCCTCGTGGTCACCACCAGCGACCTGTCGCGTCAACGTCTGGTCTACCTGCCGTGGGATCTCGTTGACTACGGACTGGCGGCCGAGAACTTTTCGGTCGCGCGGGCGGTCCGCGCGTCGTCGGCCATCCCGTTCATGTTCGAGCCGTCGACGCTGAAGGGCCGCCATGGCACGTCGACCTTGGCGGACGGGTCCTTGCTGCGCAGCTATCCAATCGAGATCTTCGACCGCGACGATCAGCAGCCGAGCCGGTGGCCCACGGTCGGGGTGCGGCTGAGCTCTCCGTGGAACGAGCAGGCGCCGGCCACACCGGTCACCGGCCCGATCTCGTTGATCTCGAGCCTGATCTACACGACCGTCGACTCCACGCAGGTGCGGCATGTCAGCAATCCGGTCAACGTCGAACGGAGCATCTTCGCCAAGCCCAAGGGTGTCGGCTGGACTGATTTCGACCTGACCCCCGAGCAGCAGCAGACGCTGTTCGAGTCGGGGTACGACGCCGGGCTCAAGTGGTTGACGCTGCACCCTGAGGGTGCGCCCATCAGGACCGATCGCGACCACCCCGGCCAGATCAGCGTGACCTGACCGCTTCCTCGGCCGCGGCGATGAGGCGCGCCGGCGCGTCGGCATGGGTGTGCAGGAACAGGCTGGGTTCGGTGAGCTCGAGTTCGATCACCAGGGGCTCGCCGTGTGGTCCGGTGACCAGATCGACCCGTGAGTACAGCAGATCGACTCTCGTGCCCATGGCGGGCTCGATGGCGTCCAGTGCGGCCTTCGCCACGGCGAGCTGGTCAGACGTTGGCTTGCGCGCGGTGATCACCTCCCGGCCGTCACGGTCCTGGCGGATTCCCTCGCCGGGCAGCAACAGGGCCTCCTTGCAGATGGCATGCGAGAACTGTCCACCGATCGAGAGAATCGCCGTCTCGCCCTCAGCGTCCACCGAGGAGATGTAGGGCTGCACCATGGCAGTGCGTCCCTCGGCTTGCAGATCAGCGCTGTGAGCGTAGACGTCATCGGGGCTGGTCCACCGCGCGGTGTCGCGTGACCCTGCAGAGATGGACGGCTTCACCACCCACTCGGTGTACGGCCCCAGGTCGTCGCCGGGCGCGACGTCCCACTGGGTCGGGATGACGGGGACTCCTGCGTCGGCGAGCTGGCGCAGGTAGGCCTTGTCGGTGTTCCACGCCAACACGTCGGCGGGGTTGGCGATGCGCGGCACCGTGGCGGCCCAGGCGAGAAACTCCTCACGGCGGGCCAGGTAGTCCCAGCACGAGCGCACCACCACGAGGTCGAAGTCGCCCCACGCCACGTCGGGGTCGTCCCACACGCTGATCGCGGCGTCGATCTCGCGAGCGTGTGCGGCGTCGACCAGGAGGGGCAGATCGGTGTCAGCGTCGCGGCTGGCGGTGGAGGTGACGAAGGTCAGGCGCATGCCGCGACTGTACGGTCATGTGAGATTCCTCTACTTGCAAAATGTAGCAATAGGCTTCATTATCGATATATGAAGAACAAGACTTCATCTATGGTGGCGGTGATCGGCGACCTCGTCGGTTCTCGTCAGCAGCCGTCGCGTTCCCAGGCGCAGGCGGCGCTGCTGGACGCGCTCGCGGTCGCCAACGAGCGAGTCCCGGCTCTCCAGCCGTTGGAGAGCACCATCGGCGATGAATTTCAGGGCGTCTACGACTCCGTCGAGTCCGCCGCGACCGCTGTGCTCCTGGTACGCCTGGCCCTACCCGAGAAGATGGATTGTCGCGCCGGGATCGGTCGTGGGCCCATCGAGATCGTCGGTCGGTCGCGTTACGGTCTGACACAGGACGGCCCGGCCTGGTGGAGCGCTCGCGACGCCATCGTCGACGTCAAGGAGGGCGAACGCCGCCTTCCGGGCTTGCGCACGACCGTCGCGGAGGGGGACGCCTGGATGAACAGCTATCTGATGACGCGCGATGCCATCGTCACCGGCTTCGACGGCCGACAGCGCCGGCTCGCTCTGGGCGTGCTGCAGGGCAGCACCCGGGCGGAGCTGGCCCGGATCGAGGGGATTTCGGCGTCTGCGGTCTCCCAGAGCTTGCGCCGCAGTGGTGCCTCGGCCGTGCTCGAGTCGGTCGGTGTACTGACCGCACCCACGGAGGTGGACCGGTGAGCTTGCTGGCTGTCCTGCTCGCCGCGGTTGGAACGGCGGACCTCACTCGGCTCGTTCCCACCCAGGTCAGTCGTCGAACCGATCTGGTGCGGGCAGTCGGCGTCGGCGCACTCGTCGCGCTCGTGTTGGCGCGTGCGCTCGGATTCGGCTGGCACAGCATCTGGATCGCGGTCCTGTCCGGGGCGGTGGTGACGGCTGTGTCCCTGCCCCACACACGGTGGACGCCCTGGGTGCTGCCGGCTTCCATCGTTCTCGTCCTCGCGACCGGACACCAGGTGCCACGGGCCCGCCCGCCGATCGCCACCTGGTACGAGTCGCTGGAGATCACGGGCCTCGCCGAGGTGTCGATCCCCGATGCGGCGCTCGCCGTCGCGGTGGCCCTGTTCTTGATGCAGTCGGCCAACGTGGTGGTCCGGCGGGTGCTCACCGACGCGGGTCCGGACGTGATCGCTGAGGAGCAACAGCTCAAGGGTGGCCGCATCCTCGGGCCGATCGAGCGCCTCGCGATCTTCGCGCTGGCGCTGAGCGGCAACGTGGCGGCGATCAGCGCGATCGTCGCGGCCAAGGGCATCTTGCGATTCCCCGAGATCAATCGTGACCACGCGTCGGGGCTCAAGGCGGAGTACGTCCTGGTGGGCAGCTTCGTCAGCTGGGGACTGGCGCTGGTGTTCGTTCCGCTGTTCTGACCGAGACCTTCGACCGGCCTCGCCGGCGCCCGCCGTAGGCTGTGAACATGGCAGATCAGCACGATGACGTCGACATCAAGCCCCGCAGCCGCACCGTCACCGACGGACTGGAGGCCACCGCGTCGCGCGGCATGCTGCGCGCCGTCGGCATGGGTGACGACGACTGGGTCAAGCCGCAGATCGGTGTCGCCTCGAGCTGGAACGAGATCACCCCCTGCAACATGCCGTTGGACCGGTTGGCCAAAGCGGTCAAGGTGGGTGTTCACGCCGGCGGCGGGTATCCGTTGGAGTTCGGCACCATCTCGGTGTCCGACGGCATCTCGATGGGCCACGAGGGCATGCACTTCTCGCTGGTGAGCCGCGAGGTCATCGCCGACTCGGTCGAGACCGTCATGATGGCCGAACGCCTGGACGGCTCGGTGCTGCTGGCCGGTTGCGACAAGAGCCTGCCCGGCATGCTGATGGCCGCCGCGCGTCTCGATCTCGCCAGCGTCTTCCTCTATGCCGGATCGATCATGCCCGGCAACGTCGACGGCAAGGACGTCACGATCATCGATGCCTTCGAAGCCGTCGGCGCCTGCATGCGCGGGCTGATGAGCCGCGAGCAGGTCGACAAGATCGAGCGCGCCATCTGCCCCGGTGAGGGAGCGTGCGGCGGCATGTTCACCGCCAACACCATGGCGACCGCTGCCGAGGCGCTCGGCATGAGCCTGCCGGGATCGGCCGCACCGCCGGCCATCGACACCCGCCGCGACGACTTCGCCGTGAAGTCCGGCGAGGCCGTGGTCGAGCTGCTGCGTCGCGGCATCACCGCGCGACAGATCATGACGAAGGAGGCGTTCGAGAACGCCATCACCGTCACGATGGCGCTGGGCGGCTCGACCAACGCGGTGCTGCATCTGCTGGCCATTGCTCGCGAGGCGGAGGTCGACCTGACCCTGGCGGACTTCAGTCGGGTGGGCGACAAGGTGCCGCACCTCGGCGACCTCAAGCCATTTGGTCGCTACGTCATGAACGACGTCGACAAGGCCGGCGGAACCGCCGTCATCATGAAGGCGTTGCTCGACGCGGGTCTGCTGCACGGAGACTGCTTGACCGTGACGGGCAAGACGATGGCCGAGAATCTTGAAGACATCACCGAGAAGCTGGATGGTGATGTGATCCGCACCCTCGACCGCCCGATTCACCAGACCGGTGGCATCACGATCTTGCACGGATCGCTGGCTCCGGACGGCGCTGTCGTCAAGAGCGCCGGCTTCGACTCCGACATCTTCACCGGCACGGCGCGGGTGTTCGACGGCGAGCGCGCCGCGATGAACGCACTGGAGGACGGCACCATCGTCGCAGGGGATGTCGTGGTGATCCGCAACGAAGGCCCCAAGGGAGGGCCCGGCATGCGCGAGATGTTGGCGATCACGGGTGCGATCAAGGGAGCAGGCCTGGGCAAGGACGTCCTGCTGCTGACCGATGGCCGCTTCTCCGGCGGCACCACGGGTCTGTGCGTCGGTCACGTGGCCCCCGAAGCCGTCGACGCTGGACCCATCGCCTTCGTCAAGGACGGCGACCCGATCACGCTGGATGTGGCCAACAAGACGCTCGAGGTCCAGATCGACCCCGACGAGCTCGAGGCCCGCAAGGTGGGCTGGGAGCCGATGCCGAGCAGGTACACGACCGGCGTGCTGGCCAAGTACCGCAAGTTGGTTGGTAGTGCTTCACAGGGCGCCATCACCGGCTGATGGCAGCACACTTCGAAGACGATGAGCTGGCCACTGCGCTGAGGGTTCTTGGACAGGCTCAGTTCCTGGGCGAGGACGACGAGGCGTACGTCGCGCTGAGGCATGCGTGCGGCAAGTTCTACAAGGACGTCAAGAAGCAGCGCCGCATCGCCAAACGGGACGCGATCTCAGCGGCGGATCGGGCCGTCGTCGAGTCGACGGCCACCGGGTCGGCGTCGCGCATCGACGACGAGACCGCCGGGATTCCCTTGGTGTCCAACACGGTTGGCGCCTCGGCGGGCACGCTGCAGGTGGCCCGCCCCTGTTACATCTGCAAGCAGAAGTACACCGTGGTCGACACGTTCTATCACCAGCTGTGCCCGGATTGTGCGGCGCTGAATCACGCCAAGCGGGACGCGCGCGCGGACCTGTCCGGCAAGCGGGCCCTGCTGACCGGCGGCCGAGCCAAGATCGGCATGTACATCGCGCTGCGGCTGTTGCGAGACGGTGCGCACACCACCATCACCACCCGCTTCCCGCACGACGCGGTGCGTCGCTTCACGGCCGTGGAAGACAGCGCTGACTGGATTGACCGGCTGCGCATCGTCGGCATCGATCTGCGCGACCCGGCCCAGGTGATCGGCCTGGCCGACTCCGTCGCGGCGGCCGGGCCACTGGACATCATCATCAACAACGCCGCCCAGACGGTACGCCGGACGCCGGGGGCGTACGCGCCACTGGCCGAGGCGGAATCGGCCCCGTTGCCGGAGGGCAGGCTGCCCGAGCTGCTGACCTTCGGCCACACGAGTGACCTGCACCCGGCTGCTCTCGTGGGATCCGTCGACGCTCATCCAGTCCTCGCCAGCGATGCGGACCGGGCCGACCAGCTCACGGCGCAAGCCCAGTCAGCGGAGGCACTGACGGCCGAGGCGATGACGGCTGGTTCGGCCGATCTGTCCCGCATCGACGCTGGGGGGCTGGTGCCGGACGAGGTCGACGTCAACAGCTGGACCCAGATGCTGGGCGAGGTTGACGCGCTTGAGCTCCTCGAGGTGCAGCTGTGCAACCAGACGGCACCATTCATCCTGATCAGCCGATTGCGACCCGCGCTCGCCGCATCGCCGGCTCGGCGCACCTACGTGGTGAACGTGTCAGCCATGGAAGGCCAGTTCGCCCGTCAGTACAAGGGGCCGGGCCATCCCCACACCAACATGAGCAAGGCCGCGCTGAACATGCTGACCCGCACGAGCGCGGGCGAGATGCTGCAGGCCGACGGCATCTTGATGACGGCGGTGGACACCGGCTGGATCACCGACGAACGCCCGCACGTGACCAAGGTGCGCCTGGCGGCTGAGGGTTTCAAGGCTCCGCTGGACCTGGTCGACGGGGCAGCGCGGGTCTACGACCCGATCGTGCGAGGCGAGTCGGGCGAAGACGTGCATGGCGTCTTTCTGAAGGATTACGGCACCTCGGCGTGGTGAGATGCCCACATGGTGGAACAAGTCGTCTCACGACTTGACCACGCTCAGGCACCGGGGGAGACTGAGGCTGTGTGCGTGGACATCCTCGTAGTAGTCATATGACGCGAACGCCTTCTCGGCGTCGCGTCTCCCTCGTTTGCCACTGGCCGAGGGATTTTTTTATGCGAGCGACCGACATCCCCGACCACCTGAACCAACCGAGCACAAGGAATCACCGATGACCGAGCAGCCCTCCACCACGATCGGCGAGACGATCACGGGCGCCCAGGCCCTCGTGGCCGCGCTCGAGAAGGCCGGCGTCGACACGATCTTCGGCATCCCCGGTGGCGCCATCCTTCCGGCCTACGACCCGTTGTTCGACTCCTCGATCCGCCACATCCTGGTACGCCACGAGCAGGGTGCTGGTCACGCCGCGCAGGGGTACGCGCAGGTCACGGGTCGCGTGGGTGTCTGCATGGCCACGTCCGGGCCTGGAGCGACCAACCTGGTCACGGCGATCGCTGACGCGCACATGGATTCGGTCGCCATGGTGGCCATCACCGGTCAGGTCCCGAGTGGCTCGATTGGGTCGGACGCCTTCCAGGAGGCAGACATCCGCGGCATCACCATGCCGATCACCAAGCACAGCTATCTCGTGACCGACGCTGACGACATCCCGCGTGTCATCGCCGAGGCGTTCCACATCGCGGGAACTGGTCGTCCCGGACCGGTGCTGGTCGACATTGCCAAAGACGCGCTGCAGGCGGCCACCGTCTTCTCGTGGCCGAACGAGCTGGCCCTGCCGGGCTACCGACCCACCACCAAGCCGCACGGCAAGCAGGTGCGCGAGGCCGCCCGACTGATCGCCGCCTCCGAGCGTCCGATCCTGTACGTGGGCGGCGGAGTCATCAAGGCCGACGCCGCAGCCGAGCTGCTCGAGCTCGCCGAGCTGACTCAGATTCCCGTCGTGACGACGCTGATGGCTCGTGGCGCCTTCCCTGATTCGCACGAGCTGCACCTGGGCATGCCCGGCATGCATGGCACCGTCGCTGCCGTCGCCGGCCTGCAGAAGAGCGATCTGCTGATCTCGCTCGGCGCGCGCTTCGACGACCGTGTCACGGGCCAGCTCAGCTCCTTCGCGCCGGGCGCCAAGGTCATTCACGCCGACATCGACCCGGCCGAGATCTCCAAGAATCGCGCCGCGGACGTGCCGATCGTGGGCGACTGCCGCGAGGTCATCGCCGACCTCCTGACCACGGTGCGCAAGCAGCAGGCCGAGGACGGCCTCACGCTCGACTTCGCCCCGTGGAAGGCGCAGATGCTGGGCATCAAGCAGCGCTATCCGGTCGGCTACGACAAGCCTGCCGCAGGATTGGCCCCCCAAACCGTCATCGAGCGCATCAG
>NZ_JBAVCB010000020.1:0-2540 GCF_049586495.1 Aeromicrobium sp.
ACGTACGGCTCGGGAGCGATGACCCGCCCGATCTCCTCGGCCACGATCGCGACCTCGGCAGGACCGGCGCCCATGCCGCCGTCGGCCTCGGCGAAGGGGAGCCCGAGGGCCCCCATCTCGGCGAGCCGCTGCCAGGTCTTCTCGTCCCAGCCCGGATCGGTCTTGGTCACGTCGCGGCGGGTCTCCGACGATCCGTAGGCCTTGCCCAACAGACCTCCGACCGCGTCCTTGAGTGCTTCTTGCTCGTCGTCGTACAGGAAGTCCATGTCAGCTCCTCAGTCCCAGGATCGTGCCGGCGATGATGGTGCGCTGCACCTCGTTGGATCCGCCGTAGATGGATGCCTTGCGGTAGTTCAGGAAGTTCGGCACGGCGACCTGCGCCCAGTCCGGCACGTCGGATCCCTCCGGGTGGCCAGCGGCCAGCCCCGCCGGCCCGGCGATGTCGACGATCAGTTCGGTGACCGCCTGCTGCAGCTCGGTGCCGCGCAGCTTGAGCACCGACGACGCGGGATGCGGCTTGCCGTCCGTGGAGTTCGCGACCACGCGCAGCGCCGTCAGCTCCAACGCCAGCAGGTCGTTCTCGAGGTCCGCGAACTGTGCGGCGACGAGTGGATCGTCCAGCAGGGAGGTGCCGCCCGGGCCAGCCGTCTTGGCGATGTTCTTGGCGCCGGCAAGAACTCGCTTGGTCGACCCGACGGGAGCGACGCCCACCCGCTCGTTGCCGAGCAAGAACTTGGCGTAGTCCCACCCCTTGTTCTCCTCGCCGACCAGGTTCTCGGCGGGAACGCGCACGTTGTCGAAGAACACTTCGTTGACCTCGACGCTGCCGTCGATCAACTCGATCGGACGAACGGTCAGACCCTCGGACCGCATGTCGATGAGCAGGAAGGAGATGCCGGCCTGCTTCTTCACGTCCGGGTCGGTGCGCACGAGCATGAAGATCCAGTCGCCGTACTGGCCAAGCGTGGTCCACGTCTTCTGGCCGTTGACGATGTACTCGTCGCCCTCCTTGACCGCGGTCGTGCGCAAGGACGCCAGATCCGACCCGGCATCCGGCTCGCTGAAGCCCTGCGACCACCAGATGTCGAGGTTGGCCGTCTTGGCCAGGAAGCGTTCCTTGAGCTCGTCGGAGCCGAACGCCGCGATGACCGGACCGACCATGCTGGCGTTGAACGCCAGCGGGATCGGCACGTGCGCCATCTGCATCTCCTCGTGCCAGATGTGGCGCTGCAACGGCGTCCAGTCCTTCCCGCCGTGCTCGACCGGCCAGTTGGGCACGGCAAGGCCAGCGGCGTTGAGGGTCTGCTGCGCCTCGACGATCTGCTCCTTGGAGAGCTCGCGTCGCGCGGCGACGGTGTCGCGGATCTCCTGGGACACCTCGGTGGTGAAGAACGTGCGCATCTCCTCGCGAAAAGCCACGTCTTCGGCGGACAGCTGCAGATGCATCGGGAACTCCTGAACAGGGGGGGGACGACTCGAAGGTTACTCCGGAGTCAGTGTGACCACACGGTCGGTTCCTGCACAGGAGGTGTAGTTACTTGTCTGAATCCTGGTCGCGCTTCTTGTTGCGGACGCGAGCGCGGGCGCGGAGCGGGCCGACCAGCCGGGGTCCGCTGAGGCGCTGCTCGAGCCGCCGGGCCTCGCGGCGCAGGGGCTGGGCGATGTATTCGCCGAGGATGACGCCCGAGGCCAGGGCGATGGCACTGGCGACGGCAGCGATCAACGACAAGATGCCGACGAAATTGTCATCGGCCAGCTGAGTGAGCCCGCGGTAGATCGACAGGCCCGGCAGCAGAGGAATGATCGCGGGGACGACGATGACCAGCGGGGGGACCCGCACGGCGCGCGCCACGTGATACCCGACCAGACCGATGGAGACTGCTGCCACGGCCGATGGCCATGCCGGACTGACGTCCTGGGTGGCAATGGCCGCGTAGATCGCCGTTGCTCCACCACCCACCAGCCCGATCGGCAGGATGGACCGGTTGGGGGCGTAGGCCGACAGGGCGAACGCTGCTGCGGCCAGGGCGCCACCTGCTGCAGCGAGCGGTACCGGCGCGAGTTCCAAGGTGCTGACTCGCACCGACACGTCGACCCCCACCATGGAGCCGATGCTCAGCCCCGCACCGACACCGGCAATGATGCCGACGGTCGAGAGCAGCACTTCGAGGATCCGGGCGTTGGCCGTGACGTAGTAGCCCGACAGCGCGTCCTGGAAGGCGCCGATGAATCCGAGTCCGGCCAGCAGGGTGACGATGCCGGTGACGATCACGAGGGAGGGATCCACGTCGAGATCGGTCGCCTCGGTGGCGACGGCCAGCAGCGAGGCAAACGCTCCACCAGCGATCTGGGTGTAGAACGTGGGCAGTCGGAGGCGGGAGAGGTACCGCTGGATGAACTCCGCTCCCGCCGCAGCCACGGCCGCGATGCCGGTGACCAGCAGGCCACCGCCGATCAAGATGGCGACACCAGCGCCCAGGACGGCCCACGCCAGCGACACCGCCCACCGGGGCGCGCGGTGCCCCGTGGAGGCGATCTGC
>NZ_JBAVCB010000021.1:0-1645 GCF_049586495.1 Aeromicrobium sp.
CGCCCGGTGCTGCGCCGATGAAGCGGCCCAGATTCGCCGTGCTGGCGATCTGCACCGCCAACATCTGCCGCTCGCCGATGATGGAAATCCTGCTGCGCGATCAGCTGGACCGCGCGCGTTTTGAGATCGCCAGCGCAGGTGTCAACGGCATGGTCGGGCAACCCATGGACGCGATGTCAGAGATGGAGCTGATGCGTCACGGACTGTCGGCCGACACCTTTCGTTCGCATCCAATTGACCAGTACCTGGTGGGCGCGGCCAATTTGATCCTCACCGCCACCGCGAGTCACCGGCAGCGCATCCTGGAGGATGAGCCGCGGGCGATGCGCAGATCCTTCACTCTGCGTGAGTTCGCAGTCCTGTGCGATCGTGTCGACAACGCCAAGTTCACGGCGCCACAGCTGGTGGCAGAGGCCGCGGCGCAACGCCAGAGCCTCAAGGGGTCGATGGATGTGAAGGACCCCTACCGGCGTCCGCCCCGGGTGCACCGCGAGACCGCCGATCAAATCGTCGAGGCCGTGGACGTCATCGCTGCCCGCCTCAACCGCTGCCTGGCCTGACCCGCCGTCACCGACGTGCGCGACGGCCTTCGCCGGAGCCGGCGGTGCGCTTGGGCGCATCCTGGTATTCATAGCCGTATCCGTACCGCGCGATCCCCCGCGCAGGCACCATGGTGAGCACCGTGCCCAGCAGGTCGGCTCCCACGGACTCGAGTCGGCCGGCCGCAGCCCGCACCTGTTCGGCGGTGGTGCGACCGTGGCGGACGAGCAGCACGGCGCCGTCGGACAGGGTCGCCAGCAGTGCCGCGTCCGTGACGGGTAGCAGCGGCGGTGCGTCGAACAGCACGATGTCGTAACGACGCCGCAGCGTCAGGACGAGGTCAGCCATGGCGTTGGTCTGCAGCAGCTCGGAGGGGTTGGGCGGCAGCGCACCGGTGGTCAGCACATCGAGTCCGTGCACCGAGGTTTCCTGGACCGCATCGGCGAGGTCGACGGTGCCGACGAGGGCGGTGGTCAGTCCGGGCGCGTGATCGAGCCCGAACAGCTCGTCGAGTTGAGGGCGGCGGAGGTCGGCGTCGACCAGCACGACGCTCGCGCCGCCGTGCGCAAGCGCGATGGCCAGATTCGCGACGGTGGTGGACTTGCCTTCCCCCGGCATGCTGCTGGTGACGGTCAACACCGTCTCGGTGCTGTCGACGTCGACGAACTGCAGATTGGTGCGCAGCAGTCGGGACGCCTCGAAGCGGGGGTCGCCGGGGTCGAGGTCCGTGACGAGGGGGTTGCGGTTCGCGGTCCGGTCGTAGCCAATGGCGGCCAGCATGGGAGCCCCCGTGGCCTCCGTGAGGTCATCTGGTGTCCGGATGGGCCGGTGGGTGAGCTGCCGTGCGGCCGACACGGCCAGTCCGAGCAGCAAACCGATCAGCGCGCCGATCGCCAGCCACCACGAAACAGAGGGGGACGACGGTCGCGACGCAGTACCGGACTCGTCAACCACTGACGCCACCACCGTTGCGGACGCAGCCTTGCCCTCCTCCGAGGGGCTCGTCGCGGGCATCACGCGGGCGATGCCGCGGTCCTCCAAAAGAGTGATGAGCGACTGCGCCGCCGATCCGCTCAGCGCCGCCGCCGTGCGAGCGTTGCCGTGG
>NZ_JBAVCB010000022.1:0-16198 GCF_049586495.1 Aeromicrobium sp.
AACCCTGGCCCCACGGTCAGACCGTCGGGGCGAACCTGTGGCCACTGTGCGAACGGCACCACCAGATGAAGTCACACGACGTCATCACCTGGACCCTGCCCTCAGGCCACACCATCGCCGCCGAACCCATACAGCACGCAGCCTGAGGCTCACCCAACCCCGACGACGGGGCCGATGGTCACACCGAAGCGGTCACCGAGGGTCTCGAGAGCCTGGCGGCAGTGCTCGCCCCGGCGCTTGCGGCGGGCCATGAACCGCAGTTGCCCCACCATCCGACGCGGCGCGGGGAACCACCGATCAAAATCGAGGCCGAATCCGTCCTGGAACACCTTCGTGGGGAGGTGGTCGAAGGCAATGCCGATGTTGTGCTGGGCGAGCACCAGAACGCCGACGATGGCTGCGGGCGACGACGTGTGGAGCAGGACCTCTGGCTCCTTGATCTCGAGGAGCGGAACGTCGAGAATCTTGCCGGCGTAGAGCAGGTGGGTCAGAAAGTACCCCCCAAAGGACGTGAATCCGAAGATGCCCGATCGACCGATCGTGACCACACGCCCGCTCGCCGAGACGTAGGGCACGCTCGGCTCATTCGTGTGGTTGCCGAAGTGGCTGGTGCAGTTGACCACCCAGCTGCCGGGCTGCACCACGATCGGCTCGCCGGCACGCAACGTCAACATGACGCCATCACCGATGTCTGCCGCATCGTCGAGATGCCCCATGACCACCTCCCCGAGCCCGCTGCGAATCCGCTCGGACTCGGTCTCCGACATCAACCCCACGAGATGATGCTCGGCACGGGGGGTCGCCCATGTGCCGTACGTGCCGCGGTACCAGGCCAACACGTCATGTTCGTTGGTGCCATCGAAGCGGTCCGCGATCTCGGCCAACAACTGGTTGAAACGGGTACCCCCCCACCACCGCTTCGCCCCGGTCGGGAAGAACTGCTCGCGACGGCCGAAGAACGTTCCAGACCCGGCGATCATGTTGATCTCACGGCCGGGCTTCGCCGTCATCAACGCAAGTGCGGTGTCCATCGCGGTCTTGCCACTGCCAATGATCCAGACCGGGTCATCGTTTTCGGCGATCTCGCCCGTGCGCATGTCGCACGTCTCAGGCGAAACGGATCGAACCCTGTCGCTGGTCAGGGCCAGCGGTTGAAGTGCGGCGATGTCCAAGGCCGCAGCGTTGATGACGTGATCAGCCGTGATGGTCATCTCAGTGCCGTCAGCTGACCGGCAGGTGACCTGGACGGCATCACCGACCTCGTCGATGCTCTCCATCTCATGGCCGAACAGTTCGGTCACCCCCACACGCTTCTTCGCCTCGGAAACGCAGTGCTGGAAGTGATCGAGCACCTCGGTCTTCGAGGCCAGGTGCGAGGCCTTCTTGCCGAACGTCCACTTCACATCGCCAGCGGTGAAGAATGGATGCGGCTGATGCAGACGGACGTAGTCGTAGGTCTTCACCCACATCCCGCCGACCCGGTCATGGCGATCCACGAGCAGGACCCGCTGATCTGCTCGGAGATACTGACTAGCGACGTGGAGCGCGTTCAGACCCCCAATTCCAGCCCCGACGATGCACAGGTCGTAGTGCTGCGTCTGGTTGTGCTTCTGCTTCTGCGACATCGAATCGCCTTTCGCCAAGTCCCCGACAGCCTTCTTCGTCGGACCTTAGTGCTCCCGGTGGGGCTCGAACCCACACTTGGGCGATTTTAAGTCGCCTGCCTCTACCGATTGGGCTACGGGAGCAGGCTTCAGCCTAGTGCCGACGTCAGACCGCGGTGCGGGGCCTGAGCGGGTGCACAGATCGTCGGCCGACGCGCCCTCCTTGGCACGAGCCTGCTGCTGACTCGCGTGCGTCAGGTTCTGACCACAACGGCGTCGGGCTCCTCGCCGGCGAGCAACCGGGCGATCTGACCGCGGACGACCCGTTCGACGCGTGGGCGCATCGCACTGGACTTGCCGCCGACGTGCGGTGAGATCAGCACCCCGGGCGTGTGCCACAGCGGGTGGTCCGATGGCAGAGGCTCCGGGTCGAGCACGTCGGCGGCGAAGCGGATGCGGCCGGCGGCGCGCACCACGGCGGCGGTGTCGACGACCTTGCCGCGGGCCACGTTGACCACGAGGGCTCCATCAGGCAGGGCAGCCAGGAACTTGTCGTCGACCAGCCCGGTCGTCTGTTCGGTCAGCGGCACGGCCACGATGACGACGTCGACGGCGGGCAGCAGATCGGGCAGCTCGACGGTGCCATGCACGCGGCCGCTTTCGTCGTCTCGCGCAACGCTTCCGACCCGCACCATGTCGGCATCAAAACCCGCCAACCGCTTGGCCAGCTCTCCGCCAATGCCGCCGACCCCCAGCAGCATGACCCGCCGGTCGATCAAGCTCGAGGTCCACGGCTGCTCCCACGTCCCGGCCGGCATGGCACGGGCAAAGTCGTCGACGTGGCGCAGCGACGCCAGGACCAAGGTGACGGCGAGCTCGGCCGTCGACGCCTCGTGCACCCCCACTGCGTTGGCGTACACACCGCCAGTCGGCAGCGTCTCGGCGACGCCGTCGAAGCCGAGGGCCTGCGACTGCACGAGCCCGATCCGGGACGTGTCGAAACCCGCCAGCACATCGTTGGACAGGGCATACGGACGCAGCACCAGGTCGAGGTGACCATCGGGTTGCGCCGTCTCGGTGTCCCACACGACGACCTCGACACGGTCGCTCAGGTCAGACAGCGTGTCGACCCACGAATCGTCGGGAACGCTGATCCGCAGGGCCATGTCAGTCATGCGGGTCAGTGCCCCAGACGATGCCGTCGAGGATGTCGTGCTCGCTCACGATCATCTGGTCGGTGGCCAGCGGTACCAGCTCGATGAGTCGGTCAAGGATCAGCGCTCCCCCGCCGATGACGTCGGCGCGGCCGGGGTGGAGGTAGGGCAGGTTGCGGCGGTCGCCCAACGACATCTGCGCCAAGGACAGGCACGCACCCCGGATCTCGTCGAGCGACAGCTTTGCCAGGTGCAGCGCTTCAGCGTCATAGGACGGCAGTGCGAGCGCGTGCGCGGCGACAGTGGTCACGGTGCCGGCGACGCCGACGAACGTCTCGACCGGGGCAATGTCGCGCACGACCGGCGCGAGGACCGAGTCCAGGTGTGACATGCACGCCGTGACCTCGGCGACCGAGGGTGGATCACCGGCCAGAAAACGCTCGGTCATCCGCACCGATCCGATGTCCAGCGAGACGCCCGACTCCACCGACACACCACTCTCGGTGTGAGTCCCCACCACGATCTCAGTTGAGCCACCGCCGATGTCAACGACCAACGTGCGCCCGACACCGAGGTCGTGGGTGGCGCCGGCGAAGGACGCCTCGGCCTCCTCACGACCGGCCAAGACTTCAGGACGGACCCCGAGGATGCGCTCAACGGCCTCGCCGAACGTGTCCGCATTGTCGGCGTCGCGGATCGCTGATGTGCCGCAGAATCGTACGGTCGAGACCTCGAACATCTCGATCATCGCGGCATATTCGCGGCAGACCGCCAGTGTGCGTTCGACGGCCGACTCGGCCAGATGGTGGGTGCGATCGACGTCCTGACCCAACCTGACGATTCGCATCTCACGCAGCAGATCGGTCTTGCCCTCGCCCTCGACGTCGCTGATGAGCAGTCGGATCGAGTTGGTGCCACAGTCGATCGCCGCCACCCGGGTCCGCGCGTCAGGCATGTCCTGACCCTATCGACACCCGGAGCCGAGCAAGGCGATGGTCTCGTCGCCGAGCGGATTCACCCCGGGGCCCTTCGCCAAGGAGTGAGCCACCAGCACGTGGAGGCACTTGACCCGAGTGGGCATGCCGCCCGCCGTGATGTGGTCGATTTCGGGAACGTGAAGGATCGCTTCCCTCTCGGCCAGGTACGACTCGTGTGCTCGCGCATACGCGGCGGCCAGATCGATGTCCTCGACGAGTCGGTCGCTCATCTCCTTCATCAGACCGGACGCCTCGAGGGTGCCGATCTCGCCAGCCAGACGAGGACAGGTGAGGTAGAACATGGTCGGGAACGGAGTGCCATCTGGCAGGCGCGGCTCGGTCTTGACCACGTTGGGATGTCCGACCGGGCAACGCGAGACCACCTCGATGACACCGCGGGCAGGGCGTCCGAGCTGCTCGGCCAGCTGTGCGAGATCCGCGGCGTCGACCGTCACTCGCCCTCCAGGACATCGCCCGTGGTGTCCCGGGGCGCGACGTCAGCCTTCGGAGAGCCAGCCGTCTTCACACTTCCCCAGAGCTTGTCGTACCACTGGTCAGTCGTCACTTCGGTGGGCGCGTCGAGTGTCGGCACCTCGCCTCGCACCTCGCCATCGCTCCCGATGACCCGGTAGCCCACCTCGCCGGGCATGACCCAGCCAAATCGTTCGCGCGCCTGCTGCTGGATGTAGGCCGGGTCGTTGAACCGCTTCTTCTGGTCCTCCAGATCGGCGATCTGACCCTTGAGCTGCGTGCGCTCGGCCTGGCTTGCCGCGATGTCCTGACGGGCGGACCACCAAGCACGGAACGTGGCGGTGTACGACCCGATCAACAAGACGACAACGCTGAGCAGCAGCACAGCACGCGTCGTGATCTGCGGACCGGACCCGCTGGCGCCAGCCGCTCTCCTCGCACCCGACGCACCCCGGGGGGCGCCGGTGCGGGGAGCGCGCGGCGAACCGGGGCGTCCCGAGGGGCGCTTTTGGTTCCTGTCCCTGCCGCGAGGCGAACGTGAAGCCATCGCTCAGATCGACAACCGCGGGAATGCCGACGCGCCAGCGTAGGACGCGGCGGAGCCAAGCAGCTCTTCGATGCGCAGCAGCTGGTTGTACTTGGCGACCCGGTCCGAGCGAGCCGGAGCGCCGGTCTTGATCTGGCCACAGTTGGTGGCGACCGCGAGATCGGCGATCGTGACGTCCTCGGTCTCACCGGAGCGGTGGCTCATCATGCAGCTGAAGCCATGGCGGTGAGCGAGGTCGACCGAATCCAGGGTCTCGGTGAGCGAGCCGATCTGGTTCACCTTGACCAGCAGGGCGTTCGCCGAGCCTTCCGAGATGCCCCGAGTGAGCCGCTCGACGTTGGTGACGAACAGGTCGTCGCCGACGATCTGCACGTCATCGCCGATCGCTTCGGTGAGTGCGGTCCAACCAGACCAGTCGTCCTCGTCGAGCGGATCCTCGATCGACACGATCGGGAAGTCCGCTGCCAGCTCCGCGTAGTACGCCGACATCTCCTCAGCCGACTTCTTCTGGCCCTCGAAGGCATAGATCCCATCGCTGAAGAACTCTGAGGCGGCCACGTCGAGCGCCATCGCGATATCGGTGCCGACGGTCAACCCGGCCTTCTCGACAGCGGTCGAGATCAGCTCGAGCGCAGCGCGATTGGAGTCCAGGTTGGGGGCGAAACCGCCCTCGTCGCCCAGACCGGTGGACAACCCCTGCTTGTTCAGCACGGCCTTGAGCGCGTGGTACACCTCGGTGCCCTGACGCAAGGCCTCCGCGAAGGTGGGGGCGCCGATCGGCGCGATCATGAACTCCTGGATGTCGACGTTGGAGTCCGCGTGCGATCCGCCGTTGAGGATGTTCATCATCGGCACGGGCAGAAGGTGGGCATTGGGTCCACCGACGTATCGGAACAGCGGCAGTCGGGCCGAGTCGGCCGCGGCCTTGGCTACCGCCAGCGAGACGCCGAGGATGGCGTTGGCGCCGAGCTTGGCCTTGTTGGGCGTGCCATCAAGGTCCAACATGATCTGGTCGACCAGCCGCTGCTCGTCGGCATCGACACCTGCGAGGGCCGGACCGATGGTCTTGTTGACACCGCCGATCGCCTTGAGCACACCCTTGCCCAGGTACCGGTCGCCGCCATCACGCAGCTCGACCGCCTCGAAGGCACCGGTCGAGGCCCCGGACGGGACTGCGGCACGACCGATGGTGCCGTCGCTGAGGGCGACTTCGACCTCGACGGTCGGGTTTCCACGGGAGTCGAGAATCTCGCGTGCTCCGACGGCTTCGATGCGTGCCACTACTGCTCCAGATGTGTGAGGGCCAGATGAACGGGGATGGTGCGCAGGGTCAAGACTACTTCTCGGCGGCCTTGATCCGTTGCCACGCTGCGTCGATCTCTTCCGGCGTCGACGCGTCCCCGTCGGCGAAGACGTGGGGGTTGCGACGGATCAGCTTGGCAGTGAGGCCTGCGACGACGGCGTCCATGTCGAATCCGCCAGCCTCTTCGGTGGCGATCCGGGCGTGGAACACGACCTGCAGCAGCAGATCGCCCAGCTCTTCGCACAGATGGTCAAGATCGCCCGACTCCAGCGCCTCCACCGTCTCGTGCGCCTCCTCCAGCACGTATGGCGCGATCGACGCGTGCGTCTGCTGCGCGGTCCACGGACATTCCCGACGGAGGCGATCCATGACGGCGACCAGCTCGACCAGCGATGAGCCATTCGTCATCGAATCAGACCCGACACGCCAGCGGGCCGGGAAGTTCATCGGGCGTCGGAGCCTCGAGGTCGGCCGGAGCAACCGAGAGCGAACCCACGTCGCCATTCCTCTCGCCGGAGTCCGACAGACCCAGCCGCGGAGCGAAGGTGACGTCGTGCTCGGGGAAGGCAGTGACCGCCAGGTCGCGGCCCACCTCGGCAAGATCGGCGGAGTTCGCAGCTGTGGCCGTCACGGCAGCCTCGTCGGCTCCGATGACCACCAACAGCTTGAACAGGTCCTGCGCGCTGGCCAATGCCTCTGCCACCGCCGGGGCCCGCTTCGCACCGAAGGTCTCGACGAACTGGTCGGAATCCAGATCAACTGGCGTGGGGATTTTCAGGTCGCGCTCGTCGGCGATGTCCTCCGCGACCCGGGCCAGCACTAGATCGATGACCGCCTGACGGCGCATGTCGGCGTTGTCGATGGCCTTGACGCCCTGCTGCTGCTCGGCCTGTCGCACCGTGACCTCGCAGTACACGCGGGCGGTGTCGTCCAGCGTGGACATCGAGATGGACTCACCGTCCACGGTGGCGGCGGCGCCGGGGCCCGCTGCTCCGCAGGACGACAACGCCACGGCGGTGAGGGCAAGGGCGCAGACGCGAAGGAGACTCACGGCTCCATCGTAGATGGTGGACTTCGCATGGCAGTCTTACGCCATGATGCGACAGCGGCTGGCCCGCACAATCATCCGGGTCATGGGGTACCGCATGGTCGGCGAGGTGCCGCCCACCGGGCTCCTGGTCGGCGCGCCCCACACCTCCAACTGGGACTTCGTCACGATGCTGCTGGTCATGTGGCACGACGGCTGTCACCCGCGCGTGCTCGTGAAGAAGCAGCTGTTCAAGGGTCCGCTCGGTTGGCTCCTGCGCTCGCTTGGGGGAGTGCCGCTGGATCGCGACAACCCGGGCGGCGTGGTGCGTGAGCTGATCGAGGAGGCCGCCGCCGGCGAGCCGCTACGACTGATCCTGGCCGCCGAGGGCACCCGATCCAAGGGCGAGTACTGGAAGTCCGGCTTCCTGCGCCTGTCGAAGCAGACCGGACTGCCGATCACCCTCGCGTTCTTCGATCCACCGACGAAGACGATGGGGTTCGGCCCCACGTTCCACGCCTCTGACGACGTCAGCGCCGACATGGACATCGTGCGCGCGTTCTTCGCCAACAAGCTCGGCATCCGGCCCAAGAACGCGACACCTCCCCGCTTGCGCGAGGAGTCCTCCTAGGCCACGAGAGTGTCGATCACCAGGGCGGTCCAGTCCAGCAGCTGGCGTCCCACGATGGGTCCACCGCCGATGGACTCGACTCGCGGCCGCGGCACCAGCATGACCTCGGCCGCCGCCTTGTAGGTGCTGCGGGGGAAGACCCGCTGCATGCGCATCTGGGCCGAATCAGGCAGCACGATCGACGCGAAACGCACGTTCGGGCCGGCCGCCGAGATCTCGCTGAGCCCGGCCTCGCGGACCTTGACCCGCAGGCGCGCGACGTCGAGCAGTGTCTGGACCACCTCGGGCGGCTCGCCATAGCGGTCAACCAGCTCGGCGCGCAGGTCGTCCACGTCCGGCAGCGCCCGCACGTCGGCCAGGCGCTTGTACATCTCCAGGCGCAGCCGCTCGCTCGGCACGTACTCCTCGGGCAGATGCGCCTCAATGGGCAGCTCGATCTTGACCTCACGGGATCCGAACCGGTCGTCCTCGGTCTCGCCGCGAAACTCCGCCACCGCCTCGCCGACCAGACGCACGTAGAGGTCGAAGCCGACATCGGCGATGTGGCCGGACTGCTCGCCGCCGAGCAGATTGCCCGCGCCGCGGATCTCCAGATCCTTCATCGCGACCGCCATGCCGCCGCCCAGCTCGGAGTGCTGAGCGATGGTGGCCAACCGGTCGTGGGCAGTCTCGGTGAGCGGCTTGTCCGGCGGGTACAGGAAGTACGCGTATGCGCGCTCACGTCCGCGGCCCACGCGGCCACGCAGCTGGTGCAGCTGCGACAGTCCGAGCGAATCGGCGCGTTCGATGATCATGGTGTTGGCGTTGGAGACGTCGAGCCCGGACTCCACGATCGTGGTACAGACCAGGACGTCGAAGCGCTTCTCCCAGAAGTCCACCATGACCTCCTCGAGCCGGTGCTCACCCATCTGGCCGTGCGCGGCAGCGATGCGGGCCTCCGGAACCAGCTCCTTGAGCCGGGCGACGGCCTTGTCGATGCTCTGCACCCGGTTGTGGATGAAGAAGACCTGGCCCTCACGCAGCAGCTCGCGCCGAATGGCTGCCGTCACCTGGGCGTTGTCGTAACCACCCACGAAGGACAGGACAGGGTGGCGCTCCTCCGGCGGAGTCGCGATGGTCGACATCTCGCGGATGCCGGTGACGGCCATCTCGAGAGTGCGCGGAATCGGTGTGGCCGACATCGCCAGGACGTCGACGGCCGCGCGCAACATCTTGAGCGCCTCCTTGTGCTCGACGCCGAAACGCTGCTCCTCATCGACGATGACGAGCCCGAGGTCCTTGATCCGCACGCCTGGCTGCAGCAGCCGGTGGGTGCCGATCACGAGATCGACCGAGCCATCGGCCAGCCCGGAGAGGGTTTCCTTGGACTCAGCATCGGTCTGGAACCGCGACAGCGGCCGCATCGTGACCGGGAACTGGCCGAATCGCTCGGCGAAGGTCGCGAAGTGCTGCTGCACCAACAACGTCGTCGGCACCAGCAAGATGACCTGCTTGCCGTCCTGGATGGCCTTGAAGGCAGCCCGAACCGCGATCTCGGTCTTGCCATACCCGACGTCGCCGCACACCAGCCGGTCCATCGGGACGGTGCGCTCCATGTCGCGCTTGACCTCGTCGATCGTGATCAGCTGGTCGGGCGTCTCGACGTGCGCGAACGCATCCTCCAGCTCGGCCTGCCACGGAGTGTCCGGACCGAAGGCGTGGCCCTTGGTCGACTGGCGGGCGGCGTACAGCTTGATCAGCTCGCCGGCGATCTGGCGGACAGCACGGCGCGCCTTGTTCTTGCGATTGGTCCAGTCACTGCCGCCCAGACGATCAAGGCTCGGCTGCTCGCCACCGATGTAGCGGGTGATCTGGTCGAGCTGATCCATCGGCACGAACAGCCGATCCGGCGGATGCCCGCGCTTGCTCGCGCCGTACTCGACGACCAGGTACTCGCGCGCAGCACCTTGCACGACGCGCTGCATCATCTCGACGTACCGGCCGACGCCGTGCTGCTCGTGCACCACGTGATCGCCGGGCGACAGCTCGAGCGGGTCGATCTGCTTGCGGCGGCGCGACGGCATCTTGCGATCGGTGCGGTCGGCGGGACGCTGCCCCACCAGGTCGTCATACGTGATCACGACCAGGTTCAGCGGCGCTGAGACGAAGCCGTGCGCGAGCTCTCCCAGACCGACCTGCACGACCCCGGATGTGCCGCCACCCTCGGCCGACGCAGCGATGTCGTGCTCGCCCAGCCACTCCACCGTGCGTTGCGCCTGCCCGTGACCGGGCACCACGACGACGACGCGGCGACCCGCCGCGAGCCAGGTTCGGACGTCGGCGAGTGCCGCTGCGGTGTCACCGCGATACGTGGGCGCGGCCTCCATGTCGACGGTGTGCGTGTCCGCGTCGTCGAGGCCGAACGGCGACAGCCCGACCCAACCAAGCCCGCGAGCCACGACTCCGTCATGGACCTCGTCGATCGTGTGGAACGAGGCGGAGCCGAGGTCGATGGGTGACTCACCGCCACCGCCGGCAGTGGCCCACGAGGCCTCGAGGAACTCGGCGCTCGTGGCGACCAGATCGGCGGCCCGCGCTCGCACCCGCTCGGGGTCGCACAGCAGGATGGTCGACCCGGCTGGCAGGAGGTCGACCAGCATCTCCATGTGGTCGACGAGCACGGGGCTCAGTGACTCCATGCCCTCGACGACATGGCCCTCTGCGAGCTTGCCGAGCAGCTCGCGCAGCGCCGGATGTTGCTCGGCGAGGACCCGCGCACGCTCGCGGACCTCGTCGGTCAGCAGCAGCTCGCGACACGGCGGAGCCCAGAGCCGGTCGATTGACTCGAGGGTGCGCTGATCGGCGACGGCGAACTGGCGAATCTCCTCGATCGTGTCGCCCCAGAACTCGATGCGCAACGGATGCTCTTCAGTGGGCGGGAAGACATCGACGATGCCGCCGCGCACCGCGAACTCGCCGCGGCGCTCAACCAGGTCGACCCGCGCATAGGCGGCGGCGGCCAGATCGCGCACCACGTCGTCCAGCACGACGTCCTCGCCTTGGCGCAGCTCGACCGGCACGAGATCGGCCAGCCCCTTGACCTGCGGCTGCAGCAACGACCGCACCGGAGCCGTGATGACGCGCACCGGTCCGGTCTCGTCGGTCTGCCCCGGGTGCACCAACCGGCGCAGCACGGCCAGACGACGGCCGACCGTGTCCGATCGCGGCGAGAGCCGCTCGTGCGGAAGCGTCTCCCACGCGGGATAGTGCACGACCGACGCCGAACCGATCAGCTCGGCCACCTCGGCCTCCAGGTCTTCGGCCTCGCGGGCCGTGGCCGTCACGGCCAGCACGGTGCCACCCGTCGCCAGCGCCTGCGTGAGGAAGGGGCGCAACGGTTGCGGCGCGCGGACGTCGATGGTCTGCACTCCGTCAGCACGGTCAGCCACGACAGCGGTGATCGTTGGCTCGGCCAGCACGACGCTGGCCAGATCGGGCAGATTCATGAGCGGTGAGCCATCAGCGATTGAACCTGCCTTGGGTGGTCTCCAAGCCGTGGGTCACGAGCGACTCGATCGCGTCGCCCGCCTCCTCGACGTAGGTGGGGAGGTCCTTGCGCTCGATCGTGCTGTAGGGCTTGAGCACGAAGTCATGCACCGACTGACGGCCGTTCGGCCGGCCGATGCCGACCCGCACCCGATGAAAGTCGCCCGTGCCGATCGACTGGCGAATTGATTTCAGGCCGTTGTGCCCGTTGTCGCCACCACCGAACTTGACCCGCAGCATGCCGAAATCGATGTCGAGCTCGTCATGGACGACGATCAGGTGGTCCGGTTCGACGTCGTAGAACTTCACCAACGCCGACACCGGTCCCCCGCTGTCGTTCATGAAGGACCGCGAACGTCCCAGAACGACGCGCTCACCAGCAAGCCGACCCTCGATCGCGTCGGCCTGGCCAGACTTGTGCTTCTTCCAGCTGCCACCGACGCGAGCGGCCAGGGCATCGGCCACCAGGTACCCGACGTTGTGCCGGGTCGCGGCGTATCCCGGTCCGGGATTGCCGAGCCCGACCACCAGCCAGGTCGAGAGAGTCACTCGTCGTCGGAGCTCTCCGCGGCAGCCTCGCCCTCGGCGGCTGCTGCCTCGTCGTCGGACTCATCGCGCTCGATGCCCGCCTCTGCCTCAGCATCTTCCAGCTCGGCCTCGAGCTCAGCCTCGGTGGGCGCGTTGGTGATGTTGACGACCAAGATCTCCGGGTCGACCGCGAGCTCGGTGCCCTTGGGCAGCTCGATGTCGCTGGCGTGCAGCTGCGTGCCGGCCTTGAGTCCCTCGATCGACAGCTCGAGACCGTCGGGGATGTGGGTGGCCTCGGCCTCGATCGAGATCGTGGTGTTCTCGTGCACGACCATGGTGCCGGGGAACGCCTCGCCGACCAGCGTGACGGTGATGTCGACCGTGACCTTCTGGCCCTTCTTGACGATCAGCAGATCGGCGTGCTCGATGAACCCACGGATCGGGTCGCGCTGCACCTGCTTGGGGATGGCGAGGTGGTGGTCGTCACCCAAGTCGATGGTGAGCAGGGCGTTGGAGTTCTTCAGCGCCATCATCAGGGCGTGGCCCGGCAGGGTCACGTGCACGGGGTCGGAGCCGCCTCCGTAGAGCACGGCGGGAACCTTGTCGTCACGACGGATGCGGCGAGCCGCTCCCTTGCCGAACTCGGTGCGGGTCTCGGCGGGAATCTTGATCTCGGCCACGGGAAATCTCCTAGAAGCGTGCTGCAGTGCAGGGATGTGAAGGACGTAGAAGGGGGGTGCCGCCCCGTCGGGCGCTCAACACAGCACTCCTGTGGAGCGCCCTGTCGATCACGGTCCTTCTGGACCCTCGCCGAGGCAACCGCCTGAGTCTATCGCAGGCGCGCCGACCAGCAAAAATCAGCGCGCCTCCGAAGCAGGGTGCGTTCCTGGGCGTTGCGGGTGCGACCGGCTGCCTCGTCAAAGGCCTGGGCAGCAGCCTCGTGCCGTCCGTCCCGTTCGAGCAGGTCTCCTCGCACGCTCGCCATCAGGGGTGAGTGGCCAAGAGCGTCGGCGGCGAGGGCGTCGAGGATCTCCAGACCAGCCTTGGGTCCGTGAGCTCGTCCGTGGGCGACCGCCCGATTGACTTCGACGACCGGGCCGGGTGCGGCCCGTGCCAGCAGGTCGTACAGGCCGGCGATCCGTGGCCAGTCCGTGGCGGCGGAAGTCCTCGCTCGGGCGTGCTGGGCTGCGATGGCTGCCTGCAGGCAGTACGAACCAATGGGGCGACCCTGTGCACCGAGCTGCTCCGCCCGCGAGAGAGCGGCAAGGCCCCGGCGGATCCTCAGCTGATCCCACCGCTGTCGGTCCTGGTCTTCCATCAGCACCGGCTCGCCGGTGGGGTCCACACGGGCAGCCAACCGAGATCCTTGCAGCTCCAGCAGCGCCCTCAACCCATGCACCTCCGGCTCGTCCGGCGCCAGGTCGGCGAGCATGGACGCCAGCCGGATCCCCTCGGCGACGAGATCGGGACGGCTCCAGTCCTCTCCGCTGGTGGCCGAGTAGCCCTCGTTGAAGATCAGGTAGATCACCGCCATCACGTCGACCAGTCGCTCGGTGCGGTCGCGACCGGTCGGCAGCTCGAACTCGGCCTGTGCCGCGACGAGTGACTTCTTGGATCTGGAGATTCGCTGCCCCATGGTGGACTCCGAGACGACGAAGCCGCGGGCGATCTCCGCGGTGGTGAGGCCACCGACCATCCGAAGAGTCAGCGCGGCGCGCGACGGCGGAGTCAACGACGGGTGGCAGCACAGGAACATCAGCCGCAGCACGTCGTCGGCGATGTGGTCGACGTGTCCGTCCAGATCCGGCACGGTCTCCTCCTCTCGGGCAGACAGCTCGGCAGTCTTGCGACGCAGCGCTTCGGCGCGGCGAACGGCGTCGACCGCTCGCCGCTTGGCGGTGGTCATCAGCCATGCGGCGGGATTGTGGGGAATCCCGCCGCTCGGCCACTGCTCGAGCGCGGCGACGAGCGCGTCCTGCGCGGCGTCCTCAGCCAGCGCTAGATCACGGGTCATCCGGGTCAGCGCCGCGACGATCTGCGGCGCCTCCCGACGCCACGCCGTCGTGACGGCGTCTTGGGTGGTGGCGTCTGACATGACGCCAGCCTAAAACTCGGACTACTGCTCCTCGTCAGCCATCCCCACGACCTGGCGAAGCGTGATGACGACCTTCTGGCTCGGCCAGTGGTCTGCATGCAGCTGCGCCATCTCCCGCGCATTCTCGACGGCGGCCTCCTGCGTGTCGAACTCCAGCAAAGACCAGCCGCCGACGATCTCCTTGGCTTCGGCATAGGGTCCGTCCACCTCGGTGACTCCGCCGTCGGCGATCACGAAGTTGATCGCATCCTCGGTGCCGAACAATCCACCGCCATCGATGAATGCTCCCGAAGCGACGGACTTGGCAACGAAGTCACCCATCGCGTCCATCAGTGCCTGCGGCGGAGGGGCGATGCCCTCTTCCATCCGGACCAGTCCCATGTATCGCGTCATGTCAATTCCTTTCGGTCAGGTGTTGATGCTTGTCACCTACTCGTCGATCACGGTCCACCATTTTCGACACCGGCCGCCACAATTTTTCGATCAGTTCTTGAACAGGCTGGTGACAGATCCCTCTTCGAAGACCGCGGCGGTGGCTTGAGCCAGCAGCGGAGCGATCGAGAGCACGGTCAGCTTCTCAAAACGCTTGTCCTCGGGGATCGGCAAGGTGTTGGTGACGATGACCTCGACGGCGATCGAGTCGCTCAGCTTCTGCGAGGCTTCGCCGGAGAAGACCGCGTGAGTCGCGGCGATCACGACAGCCTCGGCGCCATCGGCCATCAGGGCCTCGGCCGCCTGCACGATGGTTCCGCCAGTGTCGATGAGGTCGTCCACCAGGATGCAGACCCGGCCCTCGACCTCACCCACGACACGATTCGCCTTGGACTCATTGGGCCTGCGCGGATCACGAGTCTTGTGGATGAACGCCAACGGCACTCCGCCAAGGGCCGCAGCCCACGACTCGGCGACCTTGATGCGTCCAGCGTCCGGCGAGACGACGGCCAGTGGCTTCTTGCCGTACTTCTTCTTCACGTGGCGCGTCAGGATTGGCATGGCCAGCAGGTGGTCGACCGGACCGTCGAAGAATCCCTGGATCTGTGCGGTGTGCAAATCGACCGTCATCAACCGGTCCGCGCCGGCGGCCAGGAAGAGATCGGCCATCAGCCGGGCAGAGATGGGCTCACGGCCCAGATGCTTCTTGTCCTGGCGGGCGTATCCGTAGAACGGCAGGAGCACCGTGATGCGCTTGGCCGAGGCGCGCTTGAGCGCGTCGACCATGATCAGCTGCTCCATGATCGCTTCGTTGATCGGCGCCGCGTGGCTCTGGATCACGAAGGCATCGCACCCGCGCACGGACTCGTCGAATCGCACGTAGATCTCGCCATTGGCGAAGTCATAGGCCGTGGTGGGCACCAGATCGATCTCGAGGAGGTCGGCCACCTCCTGCGCCAGGGTCGGATGCGCCCGACCCGAGAACAGCAGCATGTTCCGTATCGGGGTCCGCTTGGACAGGCTGCTCACCGAGGTACCTCCGGGTTGGGATCTGGCTGTGCGTCACGCGCGGCGTCGGCCGATGCGGTGCCGGGGCGCTTGGCCTCGACCCACCCGTCGATCGTCCTCTGTGGACCGGCGCTGACCGCCAGCGCCCCCGGAGGGACGTCCTCGCGGATCGTGGCCCCCGCGCCGGTGAATGCGCCGTCGCCGATGACCACCGGAGCGACAAAGGTGTTGTTCGACGAGGTCTTGGCGTGCCGCCCGACGCGCGTGCGGTGCTTGCTGACCCCGTCGTAGTTGGCAAAGATCGTGCCGGCACCGATGTTGGCGCCGTCGCCGATGTCGGCATCGCCCACATAGCTGAGGTGTGGCACCTTGGCGCCGTCGCCGATCACTGAATTCTTGATCTCGACGAACGTGCCGATCTTGGCGCCGGCGCCGATCTCGGTGCCGGGCCGCAGATAGGCGAACGGGCCGACGGTCGCGCCCTCGCCGATCACCGAGTCGGAGCCGTGCGTGCGAATGACGGTGGCGCCGGCGCCGATCTCCACGTTGCGCAGCGTGGTGTCCGGTCCGATGGTGGAGTCCTCACCGACCACCGTGGCGCCCAACAGCTGAGTGCCGGGGAGCACCGTCACGTCACGCGCGAGGGTGACGGCCGAGTCGATCCAGGTGGTTTCGGGGTCCACGATCGTGACGCCCTCGGTCATCCAGTGCTCCGTGAGCCGCCGGTTGAGCTCGCGGCCCATCCGGGCCAGCTGCGCGCGGTCGTTGACCCCCTCCGTCTGCCACACGTCCTCCAGCACGTGCGCGCCGACGGGGAGCGCGTCCTGGACCGCCTGCGCCACGATGTCGGTGAGGTACAGCTCGCCCTGAGCGTTGCTGGGTTCGAGCACCTGCAC
>NZ_JBAVCB010000023.1:0-15524 GCF_049586495.1 Aeromicrobium sp.
GGGCTGAGCCGCGGCCACAGCAACCCCAGGAAGGCCGCGCCGACGGCAGCATCAAGCCCATAGGTGCGCGGATCGCCCAGCGCCTCGCCGGCGACGGCGCCGATCAACGTCGCCAGATTCCACAGGGAGAAGACGCCCAGACCGGTCCAGAAGAATCCCAGCCGCGTGTGACGCGGGGTGGTCCGCGTGACGGCCATGGCGGTCGACTCATCGATCACCAGATGGGCCGCGGCGGCGCGAGCACCGCGCGACAGCCGTAGCCGGGGAGCCAGTGCAATGCCGTAGAACATGTTGCGACTGCCGAGGAGGACGGCCGCCAGGGCACCGGTGAGGGCTGACCCGCCGGCACCGATCACGCCCACGAAGGCGAACTGTGAGGCGCCGGTGAACACCAGCAGCGACAACGCACAGGCCTGCAGGACCGTCAGACCCGACGAGGTGGCGATCGCGCCGAACGAGATCCCGTAGAGACCGACGGCGGCGGAGACTCCCAGGGAGTCGGCGATCACCGACCGATCAGTGGGGACGCTCACGCCAGGCTCGTGTGGAGGCGCACCTGCTTCACGTGCTCGCCGGTCTCGGCTGCCAGCTCGCGATGGGCGCCGTCGGCTTCCCACCCCGATCCGGTCGCGAATTCGCGCAGGTCGTCGTCCGTGGCATCGATCCACCACACGACTCGGCTGAAACCATCGGCCCGCAGCGTGTCGACGGCGGCGTTGACCAGCCGTGAACCGTGGCCGGCACGGCGGTGGGCCGGATCAACCGCGAACTCGCCGACCTCACCGTCGGCCACCTGGTCGGCGTCAGGATCCAAGCACGGGTGCACCAACGTGAAGCCGCGCAGATCGACCCGTTCGAGCGCCACGAGCACACGCACCCGAGCGTCGGGAGGGCTGGCGATGGTGCGAGTCCACTGATCGGCGATCTCGGCCTGGTCGAGAGCGGCCAACGCGTCGGCGCCGATCACATCGGCGTAGCTCTGCTGCCACGCGGCGAGCTGTACGCGAGCGATGGCCGGGGCGTCATCGGGCCAGGCCAGCCGGGCGCTGACGTCAGGGCCCGGCTCGATGCCACTGGTCACGGGGTCTCGAAGCCCTCGAGCAGGCCGGACTTCGCGCCCTTGGCATCCAGCATCGCCTCGGTCAGCGACAGGTTGCGATCGGTCGGCCAGGTCTCGAAGGCGAGCACCGCAAGACCCGGAATGCCGGCGATCAAGATGAGCCAGCCCGCGCGGTCGCTGGCGAACGCCAAGATGACGCACACGAGCAGGGCGCCCTCGCAGTACACGAACTTGCGCACGGTCTGCGATACGTAGATGTCCAGCGCAGCCCGGCCCGGGTCGGGGGTGCTCGGGACCAGCGGCGTGACGCGCAGCCATGCACGCTCGGCCAGCACGGCGCCGAGAGCGATGATGGCCAGAGACAGCACGATCATCCAGATCGGCGGGCGGTCCGAATCGGTGCCGCCGAGCAGGGCGAACAAGATGACCAAAAACAGGGCCGTGAGTCCGAGCTGCAGCCGCACGAAGTTGCGGATCTCTGCTGGGCTCGTTTCCTCGGGATCAGGCATCTGCTGAGTCTCCCACATCGAGTAGGCAAGACCTGGCCGCGACCTGCTCTGTTGAGGAGGTTGCGTTGGTACTGTCGGCCCATGCAGGCCTACCTCGATCTCATGCAGCGGATCCTCGACGAAGGCGCCGTCAAGGGCGATCGGACGGGCACAGGAACCCGCAGCGTCTTCGGTCATCAGATGCGCTTCGACCTGCGCGAGGGGTTCCCGCTCGTCACGACCAAGAAGATTCATCTCAAGTCGGTCGTCGGCGAGCTGATCTGGTTCATCTCCGGCGACACCAACACCGGTTATCTGCGTGACAACGGCATCAGCATCTGGGACGAGTGGTCAGACGAGAACGGCGACCTCGGCCCGGTGTATGGCCACCAGTGGCGCTCGTGGCCCACGCCCGACGGTCACACGATCGACCAGCTCGCACGAGTCATCGAGCAGTTGCGCGCTGATCCCAATTCACGCCGCCACATCGTCAGCGCCTGGAACGTGGCAGACCTCGACGCCATGGCGCTGGCCCCGTGCCACGCGTTCTTCCAGTTCTACGTCGCCGAGGGCCGCCTCTCCTGCCAGCTGTATCAACGCTCGGCCGATGTCTTTCTCGGCGTGCCGTTCAACATCGCCTCCTACGCGTTGCTCACCCACATGGTCGCGCAGGTCGCCGGGCTCGAGGTCGGTGACTTCGTACACACGCTCGGCGATGCCCATCTGTACGTCAACCACCTCGATCAGGCTCGCGAGCAGCTCGCTCGTGAACCGCGGGCGCTGCCCGAGCTGTGGCTCGATCCGGCGGTGTCGTCCATCGACGACTTCACACTCGACTCGGTGAAGGTGAGCGGCTACGACCCGCACCCGCTGATCAAGGCGCCCATCGCCATATGACCCGTACCGTCACGCTCGTCGCGGCGGTGGGCGCCAACGGCGTTATCGGTGCCGCTGGCGGGCTCCCGTGGCACCTGCCAGAGGACCTTGCGCACTTCAAGCGGATCACCCTCGGCCACCCGATGATCATGGGGCGCACCACATTCGAGTCCATCGGCCGGGTGCTGCCCGGCCGCACCACCATCGTCATCACCCGGCAAGGCCACTGGTCGGAGCCCGGCGCCGAGGTGGCAGGCAGCCTCGACGATGCGCTCGCGCTGGCCACCACTCTCGACGACGAGATCTTCGTGGTCGGTGGCGGGCAGGTCTATGCCGAGGCGCTGGATCGCGGTCTGGTGGATGTGATGTCGGTGACCCGTGTCGCGGACTCTCCCGACGGCGACACCTGGTTCCCGTCGATCGACTGGTCCAGGTGGCGCGAGGTGGATCGGGTCGGGCACCTCGGCCCGGAGCCCGAACGGGTGGCCTTCGACATCGTTGCGTACGAGCCCGCCTGAGCGGAGCCCTTGTGCCGTGCTGGGACGAGGGGCAGGGTGGAGGGTCTACCGCTGGAGGAGCCATGCCGCACGGAGACATCACCCACATCGACATCCCGGTCGGCGACATGCGTCGGGCCCAGGGCTTCTACCAAGCCTTGTTCGGCTGGGAGATCTCCGAACCGCCTGGCTTCGAGGGCTACCCGATGTGGCAGGCGCCGAACGGGATCAGTGGCGGGGGACTGGCGCAGCGGAGCGAGGGGTTCACCCAGCCGCGGTCGTACGTCGAGGTCGACTCGATCGACGACGCGCTCGCGCTCGCGACCAAACACGGCGGCCGCGTCCTGATGGAGAAGTCGCCGATCTCCGAGAGCAGCTGGTGGGCGGCGTTCGCCGACCCGGACGGCAACGCGATCGGTTTGTACGAAGGCACCACCGACGTCTCGGGGTGAGGTCGGCGCCTCAGACGATCATCGCCAGCTGACGACTCTGGGCCAGCAGGTGACCGTGTTCGTCCCAGAGCTCGCAGTCCTCTTCATGGAAACCGTCGTGGACGTGGCGGGTCCCGATCCGGGTCGCGACCCACGGCGTGGTTGGCAAGCGGTGGAAGTGTGCCGTGAGCTGGACCGTCATGGAGTGGGGAACATCGTCGCCGAGCTCCAGGGCGGGCGGCACGAACGAGTCGCACAGGAAAGCCAGCGTCGGGAAGTCGGCGATGCCACCATCGCTACGGCGCTGCCAGATCTCGAAGGACGGGTCACCAGACGGCTTGCCGACGACGAAGCCTGGAGCCCGCGGAAGTCGGTAGTCCACGCGATCGAAGATGCCCCCCGAAGGCATGCCGTGGTCTCGCGGGTCAGGGTATTGTGCAGGCGATCTCAGCTGAGGTGGAGTGCCGAGCTGCACCCGGGCGCCCTCGGTCCGCGTGGCGAAGCTGGCGGTCAGCTGCGCGACCACCTTCTCGCCCTGCGTGAGCACGGCGTCGCCGGTCTGCACGCGCCGCCCGATCCGCACCGGGCGGGCGGCGATCTGGGCGGCGCCGTTCTCGGGGGCTGCGTGATACGTGATGGCCGCGACCAGCGGGTCCGCTCCGCCGATCTCCTCGCCCAGTCCGCGCAGCATGGTCGCGAGGATGTAGCCACCGTTCGGGCGACCCAGGGGCGTGTTCCAGCGGTCGGTCATGGTCAGGTCGCGCACGCCGTCGCCGCGCGGGGTGGAGGCGAAGTCGGAGGCGTAGACGTCGTCGGCTCGATGGTCGATCATGAGCCCCATCCTGCCGGTGCCGTCCGACGCGCTCGCGGTAGCCTCGACCCATGACGTCGCCGCTCGCAACCGAGGCCGCGCCCTTCGGGCGTGTGCTGACCGCGATGGTCACACCGTTCACCCGTGACGGCGTTGTCGACCTCGATGCCGCCCAGCGGGTGGCCACCCACCTGGTCGATCAGGGCAACGACGGACTGGTCGTCAGCGGCACCACCGGCGAGTCGCCGACCACGACGGTGGCCGAGGACGGCCAGCTGCTGTCGGCGGTGCTCGACGCCGTGGGGGACCGGGCCACGATCGTGGCTGGTGTCGGCACCAACGACACGCGTCACTCCGTCGAGCTGGCTCAGCAGGCCCGCAAGGCCGGGGCGCACGGAACCCTCATCGTCACGCCGTACTACTCCAAGCCGCCGCAGTCGGGCATCATCGCGCACGTCAACACCGTCGCCGAGGCCGGCGGAGACCTCCCGGTCATGCTGTACGACATTCCCGGCCGCTCCGGCGTCACGATCGCCCCGTCCTCCTACGTCGAGATGCGCAAGAATTCGCTCGTCGTGGCCGTCAAGGACGCCGTGGGAGACCTCAACCGCGGGGCGTGGCTGATGCGCGAGACCGGCATCACCGTCTACTCCGGCGACGACTCGATGAACCTGGCGTGGCTGGCCTACGGAGCCTGCGGCGTCGTCAGCGTCGTCGGACACGCCGCGTCGCGCCAGATCGCCGACATGGTGGTCGCGATGGATCGCGGCGACGTGTCTGCCGCTCGATCCATCAACACCCGACTTCTGCCCATTGACCGGGCCATGATGACCGTCACCCAGGGAGCCATCACGTCGAAGGCCGTGCTGCAGATCCTGGGTGTCCTCGACCACCGCACGATGCGTGCGCCACTGCCCGAAGCCACCGAGGACGAAGTCGCGATGCTGCGCGACGCCCTCGAGGTTTCTGGGCTACTCAACTGAACTGAGATCCCATGAGCCACATGCACACCGAGCTGTCCGCACCGCCGGCACTGCCCGAGGGGGCGCTTCGCGTCATCCCGCTCGGCGGCCTGGGTGAGATCGGCCGCAACATGACCGTCTTCGAGTTCGGCGGCAAGCTGTTGATCGTCGACTGCGGGGTGCTGTTCCCCGAGGAGCACCACCCCGGCGTCGACCTGATTCTGCCTGACTTCGGGCCGATCCGTGACCGCCTCGACGACATCGTGGGCATCGTGCTGACGCACGGTCACGAGGACCACATCGGCGGGGTGCCATACCTGCTGCGCGAGCGCGGAAACATTCCGATCATCGGCTCACGCCTCACGCTGGCCCTGGTGGAGCCGAAGCTGAAGGAGCACAAGCTCAAGGAGGCTCCCACCTTTGTCGTCGCCGAGGGTGACATCGAGACCTTCGGTCCGTTCGAGTGCGAGTTCGTCGCGGTCAACCACTCGATCCCCGACGCGCTGGCAGTCGCGATCAAGACCGGTGCTGGCGTCGCGCTGCACACGGGCGACTTCAAGATGGACCAGCTGCCGCTGGACGGCCGGATCACCGACCTGCGGGCGTTCGCTCGCCTCGGCGAGGCCGGCGTCGATCTGTTCTTGACCGACTCGACCAACGCCGAGGTCCCGGGTTTCACGGTGTCCGAGCGCAACATCGTGCCGGCCATCGACGCCGTCTTCGCCACCAGCACCAAGCGCATCATCGTGGCGTCGTTCGCCTCGCACATCCACCGGGTGCAGGCCGTGCTCGATGCTGCGCACAAGCACGGTCGCAAGGTGGCCTACGTGGGCCGCTCCATGGTCCGCAACATGCAGATCGCGCGCGAGCTGGGCTACCTGCACGTGCCTGACGGCGTCGTCGTCGACAAGATCGACGCTGCTCCGCCGCACAAGATGGTGCTGATGTCGACCGGTTCGCAGGGTGAGCCGATGGCAGCGTTGTCCCGCATGGCCAACAACAGCCACCAGCAGGTAAGCCTCGAGCCGGGCGACACGGTCCTCATGGCCTCCTCGCTGATCCCGGGCAACGAGAACGCGATCTACCGCGTCATCGACGGGCTCACCAAGATCGGTGCCCGCGTCGTGCACAAGGGCAACGCGTTGGTGCACGTCTCGGGACACGCGTCCGCCGGCGAGCTCCTGTACTGCTACAACATCGTCCAGCCCACCAACGTCCTGCCCGTGCACGGCGAGATTCGGCACCTGCACGCCAATGGCGCTCTCGCCACCCAGACCGGAGTCCCCAACGTGCTCCTGGCCGAGGACGGCTACGTCATCGATCTGATCGACGGCCACGCCGCGATCACCGGCGCGGTCGACTGCGGCTACGTCTACGTCGACGGCTCATCCATCGGCGACGTCACTGACACCGATCTGAAGGACCGCCGCACGCTGGGCGAAGAGGGATTCGTCTCGATCGTCGTGGTGATCGACTCCACCAACGGCGAGATCCTCAGCGGCCCCGAGATCCACGCACGGGGCATCGCTGAGGAGGAGTCGGCCTTCGACGAGATCTATCCCAAGATCGTCCAGGCACTCGAGCAGTCGATCGCCGACGGAGCCCGCGACACCGCCCAGCTGCAGCAGGTCATGCGCCGGGTCCTCGGGTCGTACCTGGGTCGTCGTCTGCGCCGTCGTCCAATGATCCTGCCGGTCGTCATCGAAGCCTGAGGCTCCCGAGACAGTCACAGGAGTCACTCGTGTCACGGCGTGGGGTGCGGGTCAACCCTCATCACGTGGTTTAGCCTTCTGGAATGGCGACCCGTACGTCTTCCCCGCCGCGCAAGCGGCCGTCCGGAAGCCAGGCCCGCAAGAAATCGGCTGCCCAGCGCAGGCCGCAGGCACGCAAGCCCGCAGCCCGGCGCCCCGGACCCCGAAAGAAAAGCGGTCCTGGCCTCGTTCCCACGCTCGCGCAGGGGCTGCTGCGTGCAGTGACGGCGATCTGGCTCGGCATGGCCGGGCTGATCGGAGCCGTCGCTCGCAGCATCGGCTCCGGAACCGGCGACATCGATCCTGAACAACGCCGTGACGGCGTCGGCTTCGCGATCCTCGGCCTCGGACTCGTCGTGGCCGCAGCGATCTGGTGGAACATCTCTGGCGCCGTGGCCGGTGCGATTCGAGGAGTGACCGCTGGCACCGTCGGAGTGTTGGCCTGGGCGGTCCCGATCCTGCTGATCATCGTCGCCTGGCGCACCCTGCGTCACCCCGACGTCAATGGTCCAGTCGGGCGTCAGGTCACCGGTTGGGTGCTGGTCACCGGCGGGATCCTCGGCCTGGTGCACCTGTCTCACGGCGTGCCTCGCCCCAGCGATCAAGACACCGACGCCATGCGGGAGGCCGGTGGTGCGATCGGCTACCTGTTCTCCGCTGTCCTGATCGACCTGCTCAAGACGCCGTACGTCGTCGCGCCGCTGCTGGTCATGGTGGTCGTGTTCGGCTTCCTGATCGTCACGGGAACACCGGTCTACGCGGTGCCTGAGCGGCTCGCCCAGCTGCGTGACACCGCCCTCGGTCGCTCGTCCGACACAGACCCGACCCCCGAGGACCTCACTGACAAGGACGCGGTGCGCCGCCGTCATCCCAAGACGCTGGCGAAGCCAGCCGACGAGCCCTTCGACAACCCGCTGGTCGACGGCCCCGATGAGGATCATCAAGAACTCGTTGCACCCGCGGCGCGCCGCAAGATCGCCACGGCTGCTGACGAGGAGGACACTTCGGAGACCGAGATGCCCCCGATGGAGCCGATCCCGCAGCGGGTCGAACAGCTCGTGCTGTCGGGCGACGTGTCCTACACGCTGCCAGAAAGCACCGTGCTGGGTGAGGGATCGCCGCACAAGGCTCGGTCGGCGGCGTCGGACGAGGTCGTCGAACGCCTCACCGAGGTGCTCGAACAGTTCCAGATCGATGCGTCCGTCACCGGCTACACGCGCGGCCCCACGGTCACGCGGTACGAAGTCGAGCTCGGCCCTGCGGTGAAGGTCGAGAAGGTCACGGCGCTCAGCAAGAACATCGCCTATGCGGTCGCCTCCAACGAGGTCCGCATCCTCAGCCCCATTCCCGGCAAATCGGCCATCGGCGTCGAGATCCCGAACATCGACAAGGAAATGGTCAGTCTGGGCGACGTGCTGCGTTCTGCCAAGGCTCGCAGCGATCATCACCCCATGGTGATTGGCCTGGGCAAGGACGTCGAGGGGGGCTACGTGGTGGCCAACCTCGCCAAGATGCCTCACCTGCTGGTGGCTGGCGCCACCGGATCGGGCAAGAGCTCCTTCGTGAACTCGATGATCGGCTCGATCCTGATGCGCTCCACGCCCGAGGAGGTGCGCATGATCATGGTCGACCCCAAGCGGGTCGAGCTCACCGCCTACGAGGGCGTGCCGCACCTGATCACGCCCATCATCACCAACCCCAAGAAGGCTGCCGAGGCGCTGCAGTGGGTCGTGCGCGAGATGGACATGCGCTACGACGATCTGGCCAACTTCGGATTTCGCCACATCGATGACTTCAACAAAGCGGTCCGAGAGGGCAAGCTCACGGTTCCGGCCGGCAGCGAGCGCGTGCTTGCGCCCTACCCGTATCTGTTGGTGGTGGTCGACGAGCTCGCCGACCTGATGATGGTGGCGCCACGTGACGTCGAGGACTCGATCGTGCGCATCACGCAGCTGGCCCGAGCCGCTGGCATCCACCTGGTGCTGGCCACGCAGCGACCGTCCGTCGACGTCGTCACCGGTCTGATCAAGGCCAATGTGCCCAGCCGACTGGCCTTCGCGACGTCGTCAGTCACCGACAGTCGCGTGATCCTGGACCAGCCAGGAGCTGAGAAGCTGGTGGGTCAAGGCGATGGTCTGTTCCTGCCGATGGGTGCCAACAAGTCCATGCGCATGCAAGGCGCTTGGATCACCGAAGCCGAGATCCACGCGATCGTGGAGCACTGCAAGACCCAGCTTCAGCCCGTCTACCGCGAGGACGTCACGGCCCCGCAGGCCGCCAAACGAGAGCTCGACGATGACATCGGCGACGACCTCGATCTGGTGCTGCAGGCCATCGAGCTCGTGGTCACCACGCAGTTCGGCTCCACCTCGATGCTGCAGCGCAAGCTGCGGGTCGGCTTCGCCAAGGCCGGGCGCCTGATGGACATCATGGAGAGTCGCGGCGTGGTGGGTCCGACGGAGGGGTCCAAGGCGCGCGACGTCCTGATCAAGCCCGATGATCTGGATCAGGTGCTGGCGAGCATCCAGAGCGGATGAGCACCATGACTGAGTCTCCTCGCACATCGAGCCCGGATGAGGGCGCACGCAGCATCGATCACGACGGTCTCGACGAACCGTTCGAGATCCGTCGCCGCGTGTGGCTGTTCATCGTGGTGATGATGGCCTCGTGGGCACTGGCGGGGGCCTATGGCTGGCTCGGCTACGACCGCGAGGAACCCTACCTGTGGGGCGTCGCTGGCGGGTTGTTCCTGATCGGACTGGTGTTCGCTCGCATGCTGCGCCAGGTCCGCACCCCCCTGTTGGTCGCTGACCTGCACGGCGTCCGCATGCTCGGCCCGGCCGGCTGGGTCGGCTTCCTGTGGCGCGAGATGGGCGACATCACGGTCGAGCGCCGGAGCCTGCGGCACGGGCCGCGGGTGCGCGTCAGAGGTCTGGAAGACCGCCGTGATCTGACCGTCCCGGTGGGCTTGGCGACCAACGTGTCGGCCCCGCGGACCGAGATCGAGTTGGCGCGTCGCCGCGAGGCTGCTTCATACTGAAGGTTCCCCCACGAACTGGTATGAACCGAGAGGCCCTCATGGACCCGGCATCCGCGCCGAGCAACCTGAACATCGCCAACGCGTTGACGGTGTTGCGCATCGCCGGAGTACCCGTCTTCGGCGCCCTGCTGCTGGCCGATGGCGGCGAGTCGATCGATCTGCGCGTCTGGGCCGGCGTGGCGTTCAGCCTGCTGATGCTGACCGACCGCATCGATGGCGACCTCGCGCGCCGGCACAATCTGGTCACGAACTTCGGCAAGCTGGCGGATCCGATTGCCGACAAGGCACTGACCGGCATGGCCTTCGTCGGACTGGCGTTGATCTTCTCCGGCGATCGCTTCGGCTGGCTGTTCTGGGTCGTCACGGTGGTGGTGCTGCTGCGTGAGTGGGGCATCACGGCCATGCGATTCGTCGTCAAGAAGTATGGCGTCATGCCGGCCAGCCAAGGCGGTCGGATCAAGACGACTCTGCAGGCCGTCGCACTCGGCGGGTACATCCTGCCGTTCGAGCTGTGGGACAACACCACGGCCGACGTGCTGCGCGTGCTCACGCACGTCATCATGGCTGGCGCTGTCGCCATCACGATGGTCACCGCCATCCAGTACGTGCGCGATGCCCGCGCGTTGCGCCGCGAGTCGCCTCGCCGGTCGGGTGTGACTCACCAGCCGTGACCCGCACGCCAGATCCGCTTGCTGTTCAGGTCGTCGACCTGTTGCGAGCACGCGGTGCGACCGTCGCCGCCGCGGAGTCCCTCACCGGCGGCTTGGTGTGCGCGGCGCTGGTGGCAGTTCCCGGTGCCTCTGACGTCGTGCGTGGGGGAGTGGTGGCTTACGCCGCCGAGGTCAAGACCGGCATCCTCGGCGTCGATGCGGCACTGGTGGCCGCACACGGCACGGTGGACGCTCGGGTGGCCGAAGCCATGGCGATCCGTGCGCGGGAGTCCTGCCAGGCCACCTATGGTGTGTCGACCACGGGTGTGGCCGGCCCAGATCCCAGCGAAGGCAAGGCCGCGGGCACCGTGCACGTGGCCGTCGCGAGCCCCGTGGATGTGCAGTCCCGACTGCTGGACCTGTCGGGAGATCGCCACGACGTCCGCCACGGAGCGGTCGCTGCAGTGCTGTCGTTGCTGGTCGATAGAGTGGGGGAAGAATCCACATCCGTGGAGCGTTGACCATCACGTGAGCACATCCGTTGCCGCGTGATCCCACCAGCAGAGGAGCCCCGATGACCACGATGCGTCAGCTCGTCGGAGAGGTGCTCCGCGCTCGCCGGGTCGCCGAAGGCCTCACCTTGCGCGACGTGTCGGCCAAGGCTCGCGTCAGCCTCGGGTACATCTCAGAAGTCGAGCGCGGACAAAAGGAGCCCAGCTCCGAGCTGCTCGCGGCCCTCGCCCGGGCTCTGGAGATCCCGCTGTCGCAGGTTCTGCTCGACGTCAGCGCCATGCTGGCGCTGGAAGAAGCAGTCGACCTCTCGGTCGCCAGCATCTCCTCGATCTCGCCTGCCAGCGACGTCGAGGCTTCCGCCGCGTGACGCGGCACATGGATGCAGCTGCGTGAAGCACTCAGAATTCTGGGTGCGCATGGAGAACCAGCTCGGTACCGGCTATGCCCGAGTCTGGGCCGACACCCAGGTCATCGGCAGTCTGGGCAGCCGCACGGTCACCGAGGCGCTGGAGTCCGGTGATCAACCCAAGGTGGTGTGGCGTGCCGTCCACACGCATCTGGGCCTCCCCGCCCGCGACCGCTGATTCGTCTCGCTCGTCAGTGACGAGCACTGCGAGGACGAGCGACCACCGCTCGCCAGGGAGCGGAGCGACCGTGAGGCCGAGGAACGAGGCCGAGGCGTCTAGACGCGAAGGGCTCGGTCGAGCACTTGTCCTCACCACGCCTCGCTTCCGGCCGCCTGCGGCGGGGCACGCTCACGCTGCGCTGGCGCGCCTCGACGCTCCTCGCTGCGCTCGTCGGTCTCACCGGCGTGTCGTGATGGGATCGAACGTCTGTTCGCATAGCATGGTGCACAGGTTGGACGTGAAGAAGGACAACATCCACAGGCGGGTCGACGAGGCCCAACAATGTCTGAGGGTCCTTCTAGCGTCGCAGATGACCGGCCACCCACGAAGAGAACGGACCCCCAGATGCCTCCCATCGAAGCAGCGCTGAAGCCCCATGGCACGAGCGCCGCCAAGTCAGTCGACAAGCTGGCCGACAAAGCCGCCGAGAAGGCTCGCGGCGAGAAGAACAAGGCGCTCGACAACGCCATGGCCCAGATCGATCGCGCCCACGGCAAGAACGCCGTCATGCGGATGGGTGACCGGGTCAAGGCACCCATCGAGGTCATCCCCACCGGTGCCATGTCGCTGGACATCGCACTCGGCATCGGCGGTCTGCCGCGCGGTCGCGTCGTCGAGATCTACGGTCCGGAGTCCTCCGGCAAGACCACGGTGGCCCTGCACGCGATCGCCAACGCGCAGAGGGCCGGTGGCGTGGCCGCGTTCATCGACGCCGAGCACGCGCTCGATCCCGACTACGCCCGCAAGCTGGGTGTCGACACCGACGCGCTGCTCATCAGCCAGCCCGACTCCGGTGAGCAGGCGCTCGAGATCGCCGACATGTTGATCCGTTCCGGCGCGCTCGACATCCTGGTCATCGACTCGGTGGCGGCGCTCGTGCCTCGCGCCGAGATCGACGGCGAGATGGGTGACAGCCACGTCGGTCTGCAGGCCCGTCTGATGAGCCAGGCGCTGCGCAAGATGACCGGCGCCATCAACGGCTCGGGCACCACCGCGATCTTCATCAATCAGCTGCGCGAGAAGATCGGCGTCATGTTCGGCTCGCCGGAGACCACCACCGGCGGCAAGGCGCTGAAGTTCTACGCCTCGGTCCGTCTCGACGTCCGCCGCATCGAGACGCTCAAGGACGGCACCGACATGGTCGGCAACCGCACCCGCGTCAAGGTGGTCAAGAACAAGCTGGCCCCGCCGTTCAAGCAGGCCGAGTTCGACATCATGTACGGCCAGGGCATCAGCCGTGAAGGCAGCCTGATCGACGTCGGCGTCGACGCGGGCTTCGTCCGCAAGTCTGGCGCTTGGTACACCTACGAGGGCGATCAGCTTGGCCAGGGCAAGGAGAAGGCGCGCGAGTTCTTGCGCGACAACCCCGATCTGGCCGAAGAGCTCGACCTGCGCATCAAGAAGCACCTGGGCGTCGGTATTCACGGCATCGTGGAGCCCGAGGCGGACGACCCAGCCATCGCCACGGTCGAGCCGCCCACCGACATCGAGTTCTGATGGGCTGGGCGCAGCGTCAGGTCGAGGAGATCACCGATCTCGCCGAGGCCGAGGCGGTGGCCAAGCAGGTCGTGTACGACCGGTTGGCGGCAAGCGCCCGTAGTCGGGCAGATCTGGAGCAGTCACTCGCCACCAAGGGAGTGCCTGCCCAGGTCTCCGCCGACGTGCTCGACCGATTTGAACAGGCAGGTCTGGTCGACGACGCCGAGTTTGCTCGATCGTGGGTGCAGCAACGTCAGGCCGGCAAGGGCTTGTCCTCGCGAGCGTTGGCCCAGGAGCTGCGTCGCAAGGGCGTCGACGACGAGATCGCTCGCGAGGCGCTCGGCGATCTGGATCCTGACGCCGAGGTCCAGGCGGCTCACCTGCTCGTGCAACGCAAGCTGCGCTCCATGTCGTCGCTGGACGACATGGTCAAGACGCGTCGGCTGGTCGGCATGCTGGCCCGCAAGGGCTACGCACCCGGCTTGGCCTTTCAGGTCGTCAGAGAAGAACTCGGCGCCCAAGCACCACCACGGGAAAGTCTCTGACCACGCGATCTGGTGTGCTCCACCCGATGGCGCTAGCGTGAGAAGTGAAGGGAGATCATGGCTGAGAGCGTGTTGTTGGCAGGCACCCGCAAGGGATTGTTCGTCGGCAGGTCGGACGCGGCTCGTGCGACGTGGACCTGGGATCCGCCGGCGTTCGCCATGGAAGAGGTTTACGCCACGTCGGTCGACCAGGCGTCCGGTGACGTGCTCGTGGGTTCCACCCATCCGGCCTTCGGACCCGCGGTGTATCGCTCCACGGATCTGGGACGCACCTTCGACATGGAGTCTCCGGCCACGGTGCAGTTTCCCCAGGACACCGACGCCACCGTCGAGCGGGTGTGGCAGCTGCAGCCCTCGCCGTGTGATCCCGATGTCGTGTGGGCGGGTACTCAGCCGTCGGCGCTCTTTCGATCCGAGGATGGCGGACGATCCTTCGCGCTGGTGCGCAGCCTCTGGGACCACCCGCACCGCACGCAGTGGGCGGCGGGATTCGGGGGACAGGCCATCCACACGATCCTGCCGCATCCCACCGACCCCGACATCGTCACCGTGGCCATGTCCACCGGCGGCGTCTACCGCACCCACGACCGCGGCGAGTCATGGCAGCCGCACAACTCCGGCATCCGTACCGACTTCCTGCCCGACCAGGAACCGCCGGAGTTCGGTCAGTGTGTGCACAAGGTGGCCATCGACGCACACGATCCGGACGTCATGTATGCCCAAAATCACGGCGGCGTGTTTCGCAGCGACGACGCAGGCCGGACGTGGCAACCGATCTCCGATGGTCTGCCGGCTGACTTCGGCTTTCCGATCGTCGCGCACCCGCGCCGCAGCGGAACGGTCTACGTGTTCCCCCTGTCCGCCGACATCAGCCGGTTTCCGCCGGGCGGCAAGCCGGCGGTCTGGCGATCAGATGACTTTGGGCGCACGTGGCACGAGACGGGGCCCGGCCTGCCCACCGAAGCCTGGACGGCCGTGCTGCGCGACGCCTTCAGTGCCGATCAGGGCGACCCAATCGGGTTGTTCGTCGGCACCCGGCATGGCGCCATCTGGGCCAGCAACGACGAAGGCGCCTCGTGGTCCGAGATCCGCGCCAACTTGCCCGATGTGTGCTGTGTTCGGGCTGCCGTCGTCGCCTGAGCGGTTCGCCAAGTGTCGTTACTTTCCAGTAACCTCGGCGCATGCCGTCCACACTTGAGCTCTACAACAAGGTCACCGCGCTGCCCCAGGGGAAGCGCGTCTTCTCGGTGCTGTTCAGCCAGAAGGCGCCCTACTTCGCCTCAGCACACATCCAGGTTCAGGAGATGAAGCCGCACCTGGGTCAGGTCGTGGTGCCCAAGCGCCGGTCGACCAAGAATCACATCGGTACGGTTCACGCCATTGCGGCCTGCAACGGTCTGGAGGCCGCCATGGGACTGCTCGCCGAGGCCACCTGCCCGCCCGGCATGCGCTGGTTGCCCAAGGGCATGGACGTGCAGTACCTGGCCAAGTCCGACACCGACCTGACCTGCACGGCTGAGACGACGGTCGCGAACTGGGCCGCTGCCCCCGAGGTTCCTGTGTCGGTCAAGGCCGTGACCTCCGACGGCACGATCACCGTGCAGGGCACGATCCACCTGTGGGTCGTGCCGAAGAAGTAGTCCCTACAGGGCCCCCATACCGGCGCCCACGTTGAGCGGATCGGACTTTTCGCCGACGAACTTGTTCTGCGCCAATGTGGCCAGCCAGCTGAGAGCCAGGTTCAGCACGATGTAGATCACGGCCAGGACGAAGGCCGTCTGGATCGTGTTGTTGA
>NZ_JBAVCB010000024.1:0-18633 GCF_049586495.1 Aeromicrobium sp.
GGATTGAGCATCCCGGTGGGAACCGTCTCCCCCTGACGCCTCACGGCCGCGGTTGCGCGGAGGCGTAGGCTTGCCAGCGTGACCATTGCACCTGAAGGCCGGAAGATGTTGCGGCTCGAAGTCCGCAACGCGGAGACCCCGATCGAGAAGAAGCCCGAGTGGATCAAGACTCGCGCCAAGATGGGTCCCGAGTACAACGAGCTCATGAATCTGGTGAAGGGTGAAGGCCTGCACACCGTGTGTCAGGAGGCTGGTTGTCCGAACATCTTCGAGTGCTGGGAAGACCGCGAGGCCACGTTCCTCATCGGCGGCGAGCAGTGCACGCGCCGCTGCGACTTCTGCCAGATCGACACCGGCAAGCCCGATCCAATCGACCGTGACGAGCCGCGCCGCGTGGCCGAGAGCGTGCAGAAGATGGAGCTGCGGTACGCCACCATCACCGGTGTCGCCCGCGACGATCAGCCTGACGGCGGCGCTTGGCTCTACGCCGAGACCGTCCGCAAGATTCACGAGCTCAACCCCGGCACCGGCGTCGAGAACCTGATCCCGGACTTCAACCGGAACGCCGACCAGCTCGCCGAGGTGTTCGAGTCCCGCCCCGAGGTGCTGGCCCACAACATCGAGACGGTGCCCCGCATCTTCAAGCGGATTCGACCGGCGTTCCGCTACGACCGATCGCTGGGCGTCATCACCGATGCCCGCGACTTCGGTCTGGTGACCAAGAGCAACCTGATTCTCGGCATGGGCGAGACCCGCGAGGAGGTCTCCCAAGCACTGGTCGACCTGCGCGAGGCAGGCTGCGACCTGATCACCATCACGCAGTACCTGCGCCCGTCCAAGCGCCACCACCCAGTGGAGCGCTGGGTCAAGCCCGAGGAGTTCGTCGAGCTCAAGCACGAGGCCGACGAGATCGGCTTCGTCGGCGTGATGTCCGGGCCGTTGGTGCGTTCGTCGTACCGGGCGGGCACGCTGTACAAGCAAGCAATGGCGGCGCGCGATGCCGCTCCGGCATCGTCGTAGACTGCCTGCATGTCCACCGCCGCACCAGCGCCCGCCAAGGGTCGCGTCCGCCAGCTTCGTCAGGCGTACGCGATCACCAAGAAGTCCGACCGCAACATCGGTCTGATCCTGCTGCTGACGTTTCTCGTCGCAGGCGGCATTTTTGGTGCGGTCGGTTTCTGGGCGTTTGGTAGCACGACGCTCGGCCTGATCCTGTCGGTCGTGTTCGGCGTGCTCATCGGCTTCCTGGCTGTGCTGATCGTGTTCGGTCGGCGCGCCCAGACCGCTGCGTATGCGCAGGTCGAGGGACAGCTCGGTGCCGCCGCTGGCGCACTGCAGATGTTGCGCAAGGGCTGGGACGTCAAGCCTGCCGTCGCCTTCACCAAGAACCAGGACGTCGTGCACCGCGTCATCGGTCGCCCCGGCGTGATCCTCGTCGGCGAGGGCAACACGGCCCGGTTGCGCAACCTGATCAGCGCCGAGAAGAAGAAGCACAGCCGCATCGCGGGCGAGGACGTGCCGATCATCGACCTCATCGTCGGGACCGGCGAGGGCGAGGTGCCGCTGCAGAAGCTGACGAAGCGGGTGCAGAAGCTGCCCAAGAAGATCAAGCCGGCCCAGATGACGGCCCTGTTGTACAAAGTCAAGGCTCTGGACGCGATGCGTCCGGCCGCTCCCATGCCTCGCGGTCCGGTGCCGACCAGCATGAAGGGCCAGCGCAAGGCAATGCGCGGCTGACCTACACCTTGATCTCGCGCGAACCCACGACGATGTCGTGCAGGCCGCGACCTTCCTTGTTCTGCACGATGGCCGGGATGATCAGGCACACCAGCGCAGTGCGCAGCAGCCCGTACCCGACGCCGATGGGCTGGCCGTCGGGGTTCTCGACCCGGATGCCGGCGACGCGCTTGCCGATCGAGGAGCCCAACAGACCCACCAGCAGGCCTACCTCGACCACGAAGAATCCGGTGATCACCGCATTCTGCATCGGATCGTCCGGCGGGTAGTTCACGCCGGTCAGAGCGGTCGCGCTGAGCGCCGCAACGATCCAGTCGATCACCAGCGCGAGCATGCGGCGGCCGAGCGGCGCTGACTCCATGGTGGCGAGCCTACCCAGTACCCACCCGTCCGAACGTCGACAGTCCCACCCGTCACACGGACTTGTAACATGCCTGAAACAATCAAGTGATGGTTGGGTAACTGCCTCGCCCTAGGGTCAAGCCATGGCGCGGTGAAATGCGCCACCTGACACGACGATCGATCCAGGCCGCGCTGCGGCCGAGGAAGGCCACACATGTTCGGCAACGCCGACGAGCTGTTCAAGTACATCAAGGACGAGGGAGTCGAGTACCTCGACGTCCGGTTCACCGACCTTCCCGGCATCCAGCAGCAGGTCACCCTGCCAGCATCGACGTTTGACGCTGACATGGTCAGCAGTGGTGTCGCGTTCGACGGTTCCTCGATTCGCGGCTTCCAGACCATCGATCAGTCCGACATGGTGCTGTTCCCCGACGTCGGAACCGCCTACCTCGATCCGTTCAAGGCGCGCAAGACGATCGCGATGGAGTTCTTCGTCCACGATCCGATCACCGGCGAGGCCTACTCGCGCGATCCGCGCAACATCGCCCGCAAGGCCGAGGCCTACCTGGCCACCACCGGCATTGGCGACACCGCCTTCTTCGCGCCCGAGGCCGAGTTCTACATCTTCGACCGGGTCAACTTCGGCACCAGCGCCAACAAGTCGTTCTACGAGATTCAATCGTCGGAGGCAGCGTGGTCCACCGGCGACGACGTCGCAGACAACCGGGGCTATCAGGTCCGGTACAAGGGCGGATACTTTCCCGTCGCTCCGACGGACAAGACTGCCGATCTGCGCAACGACATGATGAGCAACCTCACCGACGCCGGACTCATCCTGGAGCGCGGCCACCACGAGGTCGGAACGTCGGGTCAGGGCGAGATCAACTACCGTTTCGACACGCTGCTGAAGGCTGCCGATGACGTGATGAAGTTCAAGTACATCGTGCGCAACACGGCGTGGGCCAACGACAAGACGGTCACCTTCATGCCGAAGCCGATCTTCGGTGACAACGGCTCGGGCATGCACGTGCACCAGTCGATCTGGAATGACGGCAAGCCGCTGTTCTACGACGAGTCCGGCTACGGCGGGCTGTCGGACATGGCGCGCCACTACATCGGCGGCATCTTGAAGCACGCTCCGTCGCTGCTCGCGTTCACCAATCCGTCGGTGAACTCGTTCCGTCGTCTGGTTCCGGGCTTCGAGGCCCCGATCGCGTTGGTGTACTCCGCCCGCAACCGTTCAGCCTGTGTGCGGATCCCGATCACCGGCTCGAATGCGAAGGCCAAGCGCATCGAGTTCCGATGCCCCGATCCGTCGGCGAACCCGTATCTCGCCTTTTCGGCGTTGCTGCTGGCTGGCATTGACGGCATCAAGAACAAGATCGAGCCGCCCGCCCCGATCGACAAGAACATCTACGAGCTGCCGCCGGAGGAGTATGAGGCCATCGACATGGTCCCGACCTCGCTGAACGCCGTGCTCGACTCGCTCGAGGCCGATCACGAGTTCCTCACCGCCGGTGACGTGTTCACGCCCGACCTGATCGAGACGTGGATCGACTACAAGCGCAACGAGGAGATCCTCCCGATCCAGCTGCGTCCGCACCCGCACGAGTTTGAGCTGTACTACGACATCTAGAGGGTTGGGACTCGACTAGCACGGTTCTACGCCGCAGATGCCCTGCTGGTCCGCACGTAGTCCGCAACGTCTGGCGCCTGGGCCGCGATCACACTGTCGATCGCGGCCCCTGTGCTGTCGACGGCGTCGAGCGACAGGCCTCCATGAGACCTCAAGCGTCGTCGTGGTCGACTTGTGCCGCGATCGAGCATGCTAGACCCTCACGTGTGCACCGTCGAAGATGAACACCTCGGCGGCTGCTCGCCGTGTGGGACACCCGTGCGGGCACCGCCTCCGCGGGCCGTTGGTTGGGGTCAGCCACCAATGCCACGGGGGCACGGCTCAAGGACGAGACACGAAGTAGGCGTTGAACGGGTCCTGGTCGAGCTCGTGCACCTCGACAGCCGAGAAGCCGGCCTCCCTCAGCATGCGTTCCGCAGTCTGGACACCCCAGACGGCCCCTAGCCCATCACCACCTTGGCCCAGCGAGACTGACATGCAGTGCACAGTTGAGATGGCATAGAGGAACGATGCCCACGGCACATCGAGGTTTTCCTCGAGGTTGCTCGAAGCCTTGATGTCCACCATCAGGTAGACCCCGTCCGGTCGCAGAGCCCTCCATACGTTGGCCAACACGGTCGCGGGGTGGGCTTGGTCGTGCACGGCGTCGAACGCGGTGATCAGGTCGTAGGCTGCCACGTCCGTCAGGGCGGCCACATCAAGCACCTCAAAGCGGGCGTTGGACAAACCCCAGGCCTCGGCTTCTCGACGGCCTTCCTCGACGGCCGCGGCGCTGAAGTCATAACCCACGAAGCTGCTGTGGGGGTACGCACGGGCGAGCAGGTTGATCGCATGGCCCTCGCCGCAGCCAATGTCGGCAGCGTCGATGCCCGTCTCGAGGCGGTCGGTCACGTTGGCCAGCGGGATGATCGTGTCGAGCAACGAAGCGTCGTTGACGCTCGCGCTCTCTGCCGCCTGCAGATGATGAAAATCCGGGTAGTCGTCGTAGGATAACCCGCCACCGTTGCGGAAGGCGTCGACGATCTTGGGCTGAACGGCCGCCATCACTGCGACATACCGTGTCATCCGGGCCAAGTTGTCAGCACTGGGCCCGGTGAGGAATTGCGCATGATCGGGACACAGATAATAGGTCCGGTCCTGCGAGACGTACTGCACGAAGCTGGCCGCGACCATCCCGCCCAGCCACTCGCGGACGTAACGCTCGTCGAGCCCGGCAGCGTCGGCAATCTGGCTGCTGGTGGCGGGTGGAAGCGATGCCAAGGTCTCGAAGAGGCCCAGCTCGTGGCCGATGCTGGCCAGCACACAGATGCCCCCGTCATTGAGAATCTCGATCACCCTGGCGGCGACCTCGTCGGGATCAGCGGTCTCGAGCGTCGGTGCCGCCGACGTGTCTGGTGCGGCCTGTAGCGTGTCCATGGTGTCCTCCTGGATGTCAGTTGGGACTACCGACGCTAGACGCGCGCTGGCCTGTTCCGCGTCGGGAAATCACCCCAACCTCACTGGCCCCTGATGGGGCATCCGCCCCACGTCAGGCCAGTCCATTGTCGTGGGCCCAGGCGGCTGCGGCGGTCCTGGTACCAACATTGATCTTGGTGAAGATGTTGGTCAGATGCCTGCTGACCGTCTTCTCGCTGATGACCAGCGCCACGGCGACCTGCCGATTCGTCGCCCCAGCGGCCACCTTGGTCAACACCTCTGCTTCGCGATCGGTCAGCCCGCAGGGGCGGCGACCTCGGCCGGCCAGCCGTTCGATGTCGGGGACGGCACCCAGATGTGTGTAGACGGCCACGGCTGTCGCGCGTGCAGCAGCAGCTTTGTCGTGATCGCCCGTGGCCGAATGGGCTGCCGCAAGGACCTCGTGGACAGCGGCGTTCGCGTAACGGTTGCGCTGCTCGCGGTAGATCTGCGCCGCCTGCTCCAGAAGGGGGATTGCCCGTGTTGGGAGCTCGTCGGCGAGCAGCAGGGCAGCACGGGCCTGAGCCGCTCGAGCGATGAGCCCCGACGTGCCGAACCATTGGGCTGCTTGCTCCAATTCGTTGGTCACCGCCGCAGCGTAGACCGCATCGCCCATCAACACAGCGATGCGGACGGTGTCCAGCTGCATCCGGGTGCGACCGAGGCGGGTGGCTTCGGAAAGACCGACGCGCAGTGCCGCGAGCGCGTCGGCTGGCCGACCTTCCGCCTCGAGCAGCAGCGCTTCCCCGGGCAGTCCGTCGTGAGCGAGACCTCGGGCCAGAGCATAGGCCGACCGGGCGCCGTCAGCATCGCCTCGCAGGCGTCGAACTTCGGCCAGTGTGTAGTAGCCTTCGCCAGCCAGCCACCCATGGGCACCCACCAGATCGGCACTGCGGCCGCCGAGTTCGCTCTCGACGGCGGTCCAGTCGCCCTCTGCGGCTACCACTTGGAGTTCGTGCACTCGGGTGACTCTGGTGTACACGAAAGTTGGGCCCTTCGGTCGCGACCATCTCGCCATGGACGCCGTCCACGCCCGCATGCGCGCGAGATCGCCGAGCTCGTCGCACAGGTGAACGACCGTGCAGTAGAGGTCTCCCGCCCACAGGGGGTCCACTCGTCCTGCGAGCACGGGGAGCATCGCCTCGTCAAGGTTCGCGAAGCCCTCAGGCGTCTTACCGCGTCGTACGGCTGCGAGCCCGCGGAGTGCGAGGCCAAAGCTTTCTAAAGTTGGCTCGTCGTGTTCGAGCGCGAGGGCCTCGATGTCGCGCGCGGCAGCCTCAGCGGCCTCAGGATCGCCCGACAGGTCCATGTCGGCAGCCGCCTCGGCGTAGCGAAGATACCCGTGCACGGGGCATCGAGGAAAACCGCGGATGACGTGACGCGCACGCGCCAACCACGCGATACCCACCTGAACCTCACCGCGGTTGAACCACAGAAGCGTCAGCCGCAGAGCCCGGTCGGCCGCCTGCTCCAGCTCACCCGCGGCCAATAGCTGTCGATAAACCTCCTCAGAGGCCGCCATCGCATCGGGCAAGTCGCCGAGCCACCAAGCGGCCTCGGCCAGCCTCTCGAGATCGGCTGTGGTCAGGTCAGCGCGAAACTTTGAAAGCAGGTCGTGCGCCACCCGCCAGTCGCGACGCGCGAACGCCGAGCGTGCGGTGCGGAGCTGCTCCGGGGTCATCTTTCGAGTGTGATCCCGAGGCTGTTCCGAGGCAATGGGACACGAAGCGCCGCGTGGCGTCTCAACTCGCTCGGCATCGCATCGCACGCGCTGAGCAACTGCTCACGCCAGCCTGACTCGATCCGGCGATGCCAACCCCACGCTGGACCAGAAACTACCTGGCAATGACCAACGAACGGACAGCTGACGACAAGATGTCCAGTTCACCGACACGAACGACGACCACCTGGCGCGAGTGCTCGACGTGTTGTTCTCGTACGGGGCAGCGAGGTCGATGTGAGAACTGCTCGGCTGGACGGCATGTTTCGGGAAGGACACCGACCATGGTGCCGTCGCCGCATCGGCAGTTTGGCCGCAACCAGACCGCGATCGGTTTCCGCGTGGGCCTCACCCATCTGCGCTCATCGCGGAGCGCTGGCACACTGCACTTCAGTCCTCCCACGACACCGACCGAAGGAGCACTCGATGTCCGACGAGATCACCGTGACGCAGAATCTCGGCGAGAACCGATATGAGGTTCACAGCAACGGCACGCTCGCCGGGTTCGCTGAGTATCAGCTCCCTGACGAGGAGCACGTCGACTTCACGCATACGACGGTGGACGACGATTTCAGCGGCGAGGGCCTGGCTGAGCGTTTGGTCGCCGAGGCCATCGCCGACGTGCAGCAGCGAGGCAAGCGGGTCGTGCCGCACTGCTCGTATGTCGCAAAGTGGCTCACCGAACACCCGGAGCACGACGACATCGTCGACTGGCCCTGAACGCATTGTGCCGAGGTCACCGCCGCGTTCGGTAGGTCCGCGGCCGATCGATTGCAGGTAGCGTCGACCCATGGCCGACGATGATGAAGGCTCCCTGCCGCTTCCCGACCACCCCGATCTTCGCGACATCGCCGAAACGATGGAGCTCGCGCAGATGCACTTCGAGATACTCGACGAGCGATTCCGGTGCGTCTACGTGTCTCGCGAGTGGATTAGATTTGTCGAGTTGTCACCTGATGAGGTCCGCCGCCAGATTGGGCGCTCGCTGGTCGCCCGGGTGTTGCGAGAAGACGCGGAGATCATCCGGGTCACTCCGGAGAGCGGCACGGCATGGTTCGAGCACAATGCATCGATCATGCGTCGTCACATCAATCCTGGTGATGATGATTTCGCGGAGATCTTCGACGCTGCGGCGCCGTTCGCCGCCGAGCTTGATCCCGCCGAACCTGAGCCGCGCGCCTGGTACGACCGAGTGGCCTTCCCAGCCAATCTGCGTTTCCGCCGATCCCTGGTCGGCGATCAGCACCAGCTCCAGGTACGCATCAACGACGACGCAGGGCGGTTCATCGGTGTGGTCTTTCTGTATCGAGGCATGGTGCCCGACAGCCTTCTGCAGCGACTCGGCCGCGGAGATCCACAGCTGTTCGAGAGGATGGACCGCGTCAGCGAGCCCCGGCGACGAGACGCAGCGATCCTCTTCGCCGACCTCGAGGCGTCCGGTGTCATCTCCAAGCGGCTGTCCTCACGGGGTTACTTCGAGCTGATCCGCGATCTCACGGACTTGATCGATGCCTGCGTGATCAGCCACGGAGGCATCACCGGCAAGCACGCCGGCGATGGCGGATCAGCGCTCTTTCTCGCCGCTGATTTCAACGACTCAGAGTCCCGTGCTGCTCGGGCCGCGATCGATACCGCGCAATCGATTCGCGATGGCGCCGAGCGCCTCGGTCCCGACGTTCTCGAGGTCAAGGTGAATGTCGGAGTGCACTGGGGGGCCCAGCTCATGATCGGTCAGGTGTCCACCCACGGGCGACTCGAGGTGACCGCTCTGGGCGACCAGATGAACGAAGGCGCACGCATCGAGACCGCGGCGACAGACGGCGAGATCCTCGCATCGAAGAACCTCATCGAGCGGTTGGATGCGCATGACGCACGCGAGACCAAGATCGATCCAGACGACATCGTCTACAGCACGCTCAGTGACCTCGCGGGAGCCAGCGACAAGGCGGTGCGTGACGCTGGCACGATTGCCGTGGCTCGCATCTGACCACAGAACCGGCGCAGGTCGCACGGGGCCCTCGCCCAAGCCGCGGGCCGGCCGTGCTGCAGCACGCCGGGTGGGGGCTCGGCATCTAGGCCTGGCGCCGGGGGCAGACCAGCCCTGACTCATAGCCGAAGATCACGGCCTGGATCCGATCCCGCAGCTCCAACTTTCGCAGCACCGCCATCACATGGGTCTTGACCGTCGCTTCGCTGACGAACAATGTCTCCGCGATCTCCCGGTTGGGGCGCCCGTCGACCATGAGCAGCAACACCTCGTGCTCGCGTGGAGAAAGCGCCGCGAGTCTGTGGGACACGGTGGGGTCCGGCTCGGGAGTTCGCCCAAAACGCTCCACCACGGACCGGGTGACCGCCACATCCAAAATCGCATCCCCGCAGGCCATCGTGTGCACGGCGTCGATGAGATGCTCCGGCGGAGCGTCCTTCAGCAGGAAGCCGCTGGCCCCCGCTCGCAAGGCACCGAAGACGTACTCGTCCAGCTGGAAGGTCGTGAGCACCAGCACACGAGGCGCCGGACTCAGCTCGACGACCTGGCGTGTGGCCTCGATCCCGTTGAGCACCGGCATCCGAACATCCATGACCACCACATCGGGGCGAAGCCGGCGGGCTTGCGCCACTGCGCCTCGGCCGTCAGCGGCCTCCCCCACCACGTCCAGATCCGAGCTGACCTCGAAGATCTTGCGAAGGCCTTCGCGAATCAGTGGTTGGTCGTCGACGACCAGAACGCGAATCGTCATCACATCAGTCCGTTCTGGACGGTTCCGCTGCGCGCCGCCGAAGTCGGCAGTCGGGCAGCGACGCGCCAGCCACCCGACGGCACCGGTCCAGCCTCGAGCGACCCGCCGTACACAGCAACCCGCTCCCGGAGCCCGGCCAGGCCGTGACCGTCTGCTGCGCTCCGCGCGGGACGGCCGACCTCTCGAAGTGAGGCCCCTCCGTCGTCGATCACCTCGATCACCAAGGCCTCACCATCGTGGTGCAGACGGACGATCACCCGTGTGGCTTCGGCGTGCTTCAGCACATTGGTCAGCGACTCCTGAACGATCCGGTAGGCAGAGATGTCGATTCCAGGTGATACCGCGCCGGTCTCACCCTCATTCTGAACCTCCACGTGAACCCCCAGTCGCACGACACGTTCTGCCAGCGCCCCCACCTGGCCCAGACCGGGTTGCGGGGTGAAGTCGACACTTTCATCGGATCTCAGGAGGCCGAGCATGCGCCGCATCTCCTGCAGCGCCTGCCGCCCGGTGACCTCGATCTGGGCCAGTGCACGCGACGTCTCGGGCCTGACGTCTGCCAGCGCGATGCGCTCGGCGCCGGCTTGCACCGTCATCAGGGCAATGGCGTGTCCCACGACGTCGTGCAATTCGCGCGCGATGCGGGCGCGCTCCTCAGCGACCGCGTATCGCTCGGCGTGAGCGCGCTCCTCCTGCAGCGCAGCGGCCAGCTCCTCTCTAGACTGCATCAGCCGGCCGGCCGCGTGCACCCCCACCATCAGGGGACCCATCACGATGATGTCGTCGGTCACCGTGACCACCAGCGCCGCGAGCGCCGCTACAAAGGCCCAACGCCTGGTCCGACCGCAAACATATGCGCCCAAGGACCAGAACACCAAGCACATGGGCAACAGCTCTGACTGAGGCTGCAGGCGCCACTCGCCGGCAAGCGACTGCACGACCGCCGCGCCGAGCACCATCGCCGCCACGCGAATCGGCGCCCGCTGCCCCCACAGCAGCGGAACCGTCATCGCCAAGCCCACTGGCACGCTCAGCTGCAGGGGGACATCCTGATCCGAGCCGAGCACCTCCGTCAGCACACCGACCACGAGCACGAGAACGAGGACGTCCCATGCACGCGCGCGCACCGCTCTCATCGCCCCACGGTAGACCGTTCCGTGGATGCAGGACATCCACCTGCAGGCGGAGTCGAAATCATCATTGGAGTGGACGCATCATCTCCACGTCATCTCTAGCGTCGAGTCATGAACACATCATCGAAGCTCTTTCGTCTTTCCGCGATCGCTCTGGCGATCGGTGGAGCGTGCTGGGTCCTCAAGTTCGTCGTCATTGCGGCGACCGACGGTGCAGTCTCAGGCCTTCCTCTGACCGCGGCGTCCGTCTTGTACATCGGTGCGGTATCACTCATGGCATTCGGCATGGCCGGTCTTGCGGTCGCTGCGCTCGCTCGTCGACACGTCGCGATCCGAGTCGTGGGAGCAGTGGGCGGACTGGTCGCCTGGGTTCTCACCTACATGGTGGTGGAGGGGATCGCGCAGGCACTCACGGGCAACACCGACCCGGCGTGGCTGGGCGAAGAAATCGGCATCGTGGCCACTGGCGCGGTCCTGATGACTCTCGGGCTGCTGCTGCTCCGCTCAAGCGCCTCCCCGACGAGAAACCTGGCCCGAGCGGTCTGAAACCGCCCGAAGCGGGTGCCCCGTGGACCGCTGTCGTCGTTTCTACGCAGGCGCACGCACCCGATAGACCTTCAGCCAGCGACGGTCGATGGAGCGCTTGAGGCGCAGCGCGCTGGTGCCGCACCACCACAGGCGCCCTCGGGTGGCCAGACCCACGCCGCCCCCCAGGTCCAGAATCGACAGGGCTCGACGCTGGGGCCGGTACTCCGGCAACGGACCGTCGCCGAGCCGCGCCAGCAGACTCGCGTGCAGGATCGGACCCTGCCGGACACCGTGAACGCCGATGCGCGGCAACGGGCGTGAGGTGAAGAACGCGCAGTCGCCCACGGCGTAGATCTCGTCGCGCTCCACGTGCTGGAGAGTGGCTCGCACGGTGATGCCGCGCCGGTCGCCCAGTCCGATCGTCGACACCAGGCTGGGCGCCGTCAGCCCGGTGGCCAGCAGGGCGAGGTCGTGGGACAGCGACGAGCCGTCGGCGCACACCGCATCGTGCTCACCGAGCTCACGCACCTCGCACCCGGTGCGAACATCCACTCCGCGCCTCCTGAGCAGCCGCGCCATGGTCGTGCGCGCGCCCCGGGGCAGGTCTGACCCGACCTCAGACGTGGACTCCACCAGCTGAACTCGGCGAACGTCCGTGCGCATCGCGAGATGCGACGCCAGCTCGACGCCGGAGGATCCTCCGCCGACCACCGTGACCGTGGCGCCCGACGCGGCAGCGCGCAGCCGGTCGTGCAGGTCGGCGAGCCCGCTGAGCGGCTTGACGCGCAGGACCGTCGGATGAATGCGCATCCCGACCGGGTCGACCTCGCTGCCGATGTTGACCGACAACACGTCGTACGTCAGCTCGATGCCGTCGTCTGCAGTGGCAGTGCGCGCCTGCGGATCGAGTGACTCCAGCCTGCCCTCGTGGAAGGTGACACCGCAGGCACCGGCCAGCGCGCGCACGTCGATCCGGCCGTCGGCACTGGAGAGCACGCCCGCGGCCGTCGCGGAGGCGACACCGCTGTAGTCGAAGAATCGGGGAGCCAACAGGCGCACCTGATATCCAGCAGCAGTCAGCGTGGCTGCGTGCTTCACGATGTACAGATGGGCGTGACCAGCCCCGATCAGGAGCAGTTCCGGCACTCGGCTTCCTCCCGTTGGCTGCGGCCCTGAGCGTAGCGCTCAGTCGAGCAGCAAGGTGTCGAGGTGGAAGGTGGCCCACGCGAACCAGAAGGTGTCGAGGTGCCGGTACGCCTCGAGCTCGGTGCCCTGCAGCGGTCCGGCGGTCGCACGGCCAAGGACATTCCAGGTGCTGCCCGTCTCTCGATCCGTGAAGCCGTCTCCGCTCGCCGAGAAGCTGAGTGTTCTGCCGTCGGCGACGGGAGTGAAGACCCCCACGGTTCCAATGTCGGCACCGCCCGCGATCGTGTCGGCGTCGAGGGCCGACGCCTGCCCCGGCCGGTGCCACAGGACCACGTCCTGCCCACCGACCGTCACCTGCCGCGGGTCTCGGCCCACGAGCGAGCTTCGGAGCACGGCTGCGCTGTCCGACCCACCGACCAGTCCGATGACCCGTTCCTTGACCGGCAGCCGGGTGTCGAGGTCATCAGGCAGCCCGAACAACAGCTCGCCATTCGGCTCGTCGTAGCCCGAGTAGGGGTTGGTGCCGTAGGGACGGTCGAATCCTGTGTCCTGCGTCAACACCTTGGCGGTGGGCTCGGCACGGCGGAACTCGCTCCAGGAGACGGTCCCCATGGGGATCGCCTCCAGCTGGGTCCCGGTCAGGTGCCCGACCGATGCCTGCCCCGTCAGCTGTGGCCACAACGACTCGGTCTGACGGTCGTACATCACCAGATTGTCCGCGTAGAGCAGCCCCGAGGTTCCGAAGGAGAACACGCCCCGGTCACCGACGGTGCGCTCGAAGGCGACCCCTGAGTTGCACAAGGGGCAGTAGGTCACAGCGACCGGCACCCCGCCCACCACGTCGTTGACGATCTCGTGCCAGGTCATGACGCGCAGCGGGTAGGCGCGGGTCTCACCGCCCACCGTCAAGGACAGGACTGGCTCGTTGTCCTCCAGCCAGTCGACCTCTCCAGCGCTCTCGAAGGTGGGGTCGTCAATCGGCGGAATGCCGTCGGGCTGAGGTCCGCCGGACAAGATCTCGTCCAGCGGGATCAGCGGCTTCGCGAAAGCGTCGTCGGTGCGGTCATCCAGCGCGGAGGGGACGTCCAGGCGGGGTGCCTCGGCCTGGCGCCCCGGGCGGTCCTGCGCGCGGTCGTCCGTGCCGCCCGTGCACGCAGTCAGCGTCAGCAACGCGCCAACCACCAGTGGTACCCACCTGTGCTGCACGATTGCTCCTGCTGTGCTCGGTCGGACCGCCCGGTCGGACGCTCCCTCGCCCTCGAGCATCCACGACCGCAGCGTTCCGCACCGTAAGCCCGGTCACGGTAGGAAGCGCCAATGGCGAGCAATACTGGAGTCTCAACCACTGGAGGGGGGCGCTGTGCGCTCGAAGATCGTCGCAGGCCTGTTGCTCGCCACCCTGGTGACGGTTGCTGGTTGCGCGTCCACCGCCGACCGGTTGCCAGCCGGTTCCCCGTCAGACGCCCGCACGGTGAGCCTTGAATTCACCGGCAAGGACCTGGACGGCGCAACCTTCAACGGCGAGCAGCTGGCGGGCAAGCCGATCGTGCTCTGGTTCTGGGCTCCGTGGTGTGCCACGTGCCGGGCCCAGGCGGGCCGGGTCGCCTCGCTCGCCCGGGAGTACGACGGCGAGGTCAACGTGGTCGGGGTCGGCGGCCTGAGCGACGACAGCGACATCCGCGACTTCGCCCGGGTGGTCAAGGGGCCAACCCATCTGGTCGACCCCAAGGGCGCCATCTGGACGCACTTCCGCGTCGCCGCGCAGAGCACCTACCTGATCTTGGACGAAGACGGCGCCGTCGTGGTCGAGGGCTATCTGGACAACGACGACCTGTCCGCGCAGGTGGCCGAGCTCGCGGGCTGACGTGATCACCAGCAATGGCGCTGCCCGCCGGGACCCCGCGACGTACTGTGTGGTGGGACGACTGAACGATCTCCGCACCACCGGCGCCAGACCGTGGGCTCCGGGACGTCGTGAGGAGATGGCCGACGTGGAACGCCGAGCACCAGGTGGTGACGACCTGTGGTGCATGGCCGAGGTCGACATCTTCGCCGACCTCGACGACACGGAAATGGCCGCGATCGCTGCCGCAGCGCCGATGCGGCACTTCGCCCAGGGCGAGTTGCTGCACGCGCCACCGCAACCGATGGAGACCTTGTTCATCCTGAAGCAGGGTCGCGTCCGCATCTTCCGGCTAGCCCCCGACGGACGAGCCCTCACGACCGCGATCCTGACCCCCGGCACCATCTTTGGCGAGATGCTTCTCCTCGGTCAGCAGATGCACGACAACTTCGCCGAGGCTCTCGACGACGTCACCGTCTGCGTGATGACCAAAGCCGATGTGCAGCGCTTCCTGCTGTCTGACGCTCGGATCTCCGCACGGATCTCCGAGATCCTGGGCCACCGGGTGGCTCAGCTGGAACGGCGACTGTCCGACACCGTGTTCAAGAGCGTGCCGGAGCGCGTTGCCGGCACTCTGTGCCTCCTGGCCGACGAGGAGAAGCGCCGACTCGGTGTCCGCGGCATCGCGATCCAGCTCACTCACGAGCAGGTGGCGGCCCTGGCCGGCACCTCGCGGGAGACCGTCACCAAGATCCTGAACGAGTATGCGTCCGACGGTCTGGTGCGGCTGGGCCGCGGGCGGATCACGATCGTCGACCTGAGTCGGCTGCGCGAGGCCTCCGACGCCCGCTGAGCGCACCGCGATCGTGCGGTGCGCCCAGCGCCGGTGTCCTAGACCGAGATCGACTGCTGCCGTCCGGCCGCCTCGACCCGAATCTTGCGTGGTTTGGCCCGTTCGCTGAGCGGGATGACCACCGAGAGCACGCCGTGGTCGTAGGCCGCCGAGATCGCTTCGGTGTCAAGGCCTTCGCCCAGGGTGAACTGGCGGTAGTAGCTGCCCGAGCGTCGCTCCTGGGCAATCCACTTCGCGCCGTCGTGAGTCGTCGCCGTGCGCTCTGCGCGAATTGTGAGCAAGTTTCCGTCCAGATCGATGTCGATCGACCCGGGATCGACACCGGGCAGGTCCGCGTGCAGCAGGTACTGCTCGCCGTCGCGGACGAGATCCACGGGAACGGCCCGAGGGCCCGTGCGCAACTGGGTCAATCCACTGGTCAGGCGATCAAGCTCGCCGAAAGGATCAAAGGTGGCTGCGTTCATGTCTGATCTCCTTTCAGAACTTGAGTCTGATTGACTCAACTACCGAAATTTATAGCCGGACTCGCAGCACTTTTCAAGTAGCGATCTAGAAATTTTGTGAGTGTCACACCGAGGCCGGACCCCGCGGCTTCGGCGCGCGCCAGTCGCCGCGCAGCGCGAGCAGTCGCCACACGAGGCACAGACCGCCTCCGGCGAGTCCAGCAAGCCAGAACGGCTGGTCGCTCACGTGCAGCAGCACCGCGACGAATGCCCCAGCGAGAGCCGGCGTGGCGTACAGCTCGCTGCGAAAGATCTCAGGCGGGCGACCCGTGAGGAGATCACGAATCATTCCTCCCCCGATGCCGGTGACCATGCCCATCAACGCGGCCGGGATCGGCCCCATTCCGTATTCGGACGCCTTGACCGCTCCGGTGACGCAGAACAGCGCCAGCCCGAAAGCGTCGAGCACATTGATGCTGCGCTCCATGCGTCCCAACGCTGGATGAAATGAGAAGGTCACGAGTCCCGCCACTACCGGCACGATCAGATATCGCCAGTCCGAGAGGGCCGCAGGAGGAACGGCTCCGATCAAGACATCACGCAAGAATCCACCCCCAAGCCCGGTGGTGCCGGCAAGCACCAGCATCCCGAACACGTCGTACTCCTTGCGAACGCCGACCAGCGCACCGGTCGTGGCGAAGACAAAGATGCCGAGAAGATCGAAGACGATCAGCAGGATCGGGGTGGAGGTCACGTGTTCACACTAACGGCGAGATGAGCCGGTGGACCGTCGACGGAAGAGCCGGATCTGACCGCCTGTCCCTCCCGCTGGCATGCTGGGGCCGTGTCCCACGCCAGCCACACCTTCGCGATGCCCGCCGACCTGCTCGAGCACGCCATCGCCGCTACCGGATTCATGCCCGAGGGCGAGGGTCAGCTGCTGTTCCAGCACGCGGTCGAGCGGCTGCCCCACGGACCGGCACTCGAGGTCGGAACCTATTGCGGCAAGTCCGCGATCTATCTGGGTGCCGCCGCGCGCATAGCTGGAGGGACCATCTTCACGGTGGATCACCACCGTGGCAGTGAGGAGAACCAGGCCGGGTGGGAGCACCACGACACCAGTCTCGTCGACCCTCAGACCGGACTCATGGACACTGTGCCGACCTTTCGTCGGACTCTCGCCGACGCTGGACTGGAGGACGTGGTGGTGGCGGTGATCGGACGCAGCACCACCGTCAGTCGGTATTGGCAGACGCCCCTGAGCCTGCTGTTCATCGATGGCGGCCACGGCGAGCAGCCAGCCCGCGACGACTACGCCGGTTGGGCGCCCAAGGTGATGCCCGGCGGGTTGCTCGTGATTCATGACGTCTTCGTTGATCCGGCCGACGGCGGACGGCCGCCGTACGAGCTGATCTACCGTCCCGCTCTGGCCAGCGGTCACTTCGACGAGGTCGATGCGCTCGGGTCCATGCGGGTGCTGCGTCGCCGCTGAGGTCAGCGAACGGGCAGCGGCGAGCAGCCGCACTCCAACGCCAGCTCGGGAAAGTCTGGCGCCAATGACGTGCCGCGCATGATGCCCGACCCGGGAGTGGATCCGCCGTGGGTTTCCCCCAGCGCGTCCGCGGCGAGAATCACGGCGCCAGCCGTGAACGTGGTGTGCTCCTGCGGCCAGAAGACATCGGGATTCTCGTTCCGGACCGCTGGATCGGCGTAGACCCAGCCGGTCCAGTAGCCGCCGTCGTCAGCGCGCAGCATCTGCATGTCGGTGAACAACCGCAGGGCCCGCTCGTGGTCGCCGATCGCGTCGAGTGCCATGACCAGCTCGCAGGTCTCCGCTCCCGTGACCCACGGGTTCGTGTCGACGCAACGGGTGCCGAGTCCGGGGACCACGAAATCGTCCCATCGGGTGCTCAGCAGATCGTGCGCGTCCACGTCGCGCACTGCGCCGCCCAGCACCGGGTAGTACCAATCCATCGAGAAGGTGGACTTGTCAGCGAACAGATCGCGGTGGTGTCGCACGGCGTGCCCGAGGCGACCGCCCGCGAGCTCCCAGTCGGGCTGCGGCTCCCCCATCAGCTCAGCGAGCGCTACTCCGGCACGGAGGGACTGGTAGATCGAGGAGTTGCCGGTCAGCAGGCTCAGGTCGTCCACGACGGTCCACGCGATGCCGCCGAATGGATGCTGCAGCTCCACGACCCAGTCCAACCCGGCCCGCACGGTCGGCCAATGCCGCCGCACGACGTCAAGGTCGTGCCGAATCAACCAGTGATGCCACAGGCCGACCGCGAAGTACGCACAGAAGTTGCTGTCGCCGCGGTCGTTGGTGATCGCTCCGTTCTCCCAGGATGACGGCCACGAACCGTCCGAGCGTTGCACCTCGGAGACCCAGTCGTAGGCGCGCTCGGCGGCTTGAACGTCCCCTGCGGCGAGCAGCCCCATGGCGGCCTCGACGTGATTCCACACGTCGACGTGCGCACCGGTCGTCCACGGAATCGACCCGTCGGCCTGTTGCATCACGGCGATCGACCGCGCGGTCTGCGCCACCTGATCGGCTGTCAGGACTCCGACCACATGGGGGATCTTTCCGGCGGCAGTCATGACAGCGGTTTGTGAAAGTACAGAGCCATGCTCTTGCCGATCATCGGATCGAGCACCTTGCCCGCCACCTGCAGTGTCTTGGGATTCTTCATGATCTCCCACACCAGCAGCCGGTGATACGTCTTGGGAAGCACGTGGTCCTCGTTGCGCACGCCGACAGCGCACTTGAGCCACCAGTACGGCGCGTGCAGGCCGTGCCTGTAGTCCTTGCTGTCAAAGATCAGGCCAGCCTTGGTGATCTTGTCCTTCAGCTCTTCCTCGGTGAAGATGCGGATGTGGCCGCCGGGGTTGTTGTGGTAGTCCGCCGACAACTTCCAGCAGACCACTTCGGGGAACCACCGCGGGACGGTCGCCACCAGCGTTCCGCCGGGTCGCAGCACCCGCACCAGCTCATGGATCGCCTGGATGTCGGCCGGGATGTGTTCCAGGACCTCGGCGGCGATGATCCGGTCGAACTCGCC
>NZ_JBAVCB010000025.1:0-9797 GCF_049586495.1 Aeromicrobium sp.
ATGACCGGTGACGGCCAGCAGGCGTCGGTGTTCTACACCGTCATGGGCGACGAGGTGCAGCGCAGCGAGACTGCTGCTGCGTTGCGCAGCGCCACCGGCCTGATTCGTTCGGAGGTCGGCAAGCAGCTCGGCACCCGCATCACGCCGTCCTTGGAGTTCTTCCTCGACGCCGTCCCCGAGACGGCACGCGAGATCGAGGAGCTGCTGGCCCGGGCCAAGGCTTCGGACGAAGAGGTGGCGGCTCGGTCCGCCGGGGCCGCCTACGCCGGTGAGGAAGACCCGTACAAGAAGAAGGATGAACCCACCGACGAGGCGCCCGAGGAGTGAGCGCGCCTGACGCACTGGTCTCTGGACTGGTCGTGGTCGACAAACCGGCGGGATACACCTCGCACGACGTCGTCGGTCGCATGCGGGGGATCGCGAGCACGCGCAAGGTCGGACACAGCGGCACGCTGGACCCCATGGCCACCGGGGTGCTGGTGCTCGGCATCAACCGCGCCACACGGCTTCTTGGGTATCTGACCTTGGTCGACAAGGAGTACCTGGCCACGATCCGCCTCGGTCAGACCACGGTCACCGACGACGCCGAGGGGGATCTGCTGATCGAGGTCCCGGCCCCGGCGGTCGAGCGCTCGGCCATCGAGGCCGCCGTGCTGCCGCTGACCGGCGAGATCGCCCAGGTCCCGTCAGCGGTCTCAGCCATCAAGGTCGACGGCGTGCGCTCCTATTCCCGCGTGCGCGCGGGTGAGGAGGTCGCCCTGAGGTCGCGTGCGGTCACCGTGTCGACGTTCGAGATCACCGGCGTGCGGTCCGGCGCGGGCGACCACGGGACGAACACCGATGTCGACGTGCGCGTGGTCTGCTCCAGCGGCACCTACGTGCGAGCGTTGGCCCGCGACTTGGGTGCTGCCCTGGGTGTCGGCGGACACCTCACGATGTTGCGCCGGACCCGGGTCGGGGGCTTCGGTCTCGATCTGGCGCACACGCTGGAGGACCTGGAGCAGGAGCTGTCGATCGTCGATCTTGACACCGCGGCGCGCGAGTCGTTCAACACCTATGCGCTGACGGCCGAGCAGGCCACCGACGTCCGCTTCGGACGGGTGCTGACCGCCATCGACCTCGGTTCCCCCGGTCCAGTGGCGCTGTTCGACCCCTTGGGGGCATTCCTTGCGCTGTACGAGCAGCGAGGGCGCACGGCGCGCGCCGTATCAGTGTTCGTCTGACGTCCTCACTCAGTAGGGTCGCCCCATGGGTGTGCGCCGATCGACTCGTGAGCTGTTCCGACGAGGTCTGGTGGGATTCCTGCTGCTGCAGGTGGTTGCCGTCGTCTCGCTGATGGGCGCCGATCGCATCCGTCGGATGGTGCGCGGGAGCAACGTCGACGAGCTGTCGCCCACCGTGCCGCGCGACTGCACCCTCGCCGATGGCAGCGAGCTGACCACCTACACCTACGGCGCCAGCTTGTTCGAGGACATGATCGAGGCGATCGACGGAGCTCGCGAGCGCGTGCTGCTGGAGACCTACATCATCAAGAACGACGCGACCGGTCGCGAGTTCAAGCAGGCACTCATCGCAGCAGCAGAGCGCGGAGTCGACGTGCGTGTGGTCTACGACGGTTTTGCCAATCTGGTGGTGCGGCCCAGCTTCTTCGACTTCCCGCCGCCGGTACGGGTGTTCCGGTACCCCTTGTGGAACGGAGGATGGAGCTTGCCCTCCCCGCGACGGCTGGGGCGCGACCACCGCAAGATCTTGGTGGTCGACGACACTGCGGCCTTCGTCGGCGGGTACAACGTGGGCGCCCTGTACGCCACGGAGTGGCGTGACACGCACGTGCGGGTCACTGGCCGCTCCGTGTGGGACCTCGACAACGCGTTCATCGACTTCTGGAACGCCAACGCCACGGTCGCCAGGCGGCCGCACGGCCCGCTGAAGTCGATCGGCACGTCGTCCTGGGACACGCGCATCCGCGCCCATCGCAATGTGCCGCGCCAGCTGATCTACCCCATCCGCGCCATGTACCTGGAGGCGATCGACCGGGCGCACCAGTCGATCGACATCACCGCGGCGTACTTCATTCCCGATCACGACATCCTCGAAGGACTGCTGCTGGCGGCGTCGAGGGGCATCAAGGTACGAATCCTGACGCCCAAGGTCTCCAACCACGTGGTGACCGACTGGTTGTCGCGGGGTTTCTACGGCCGGCTCCTGCGCGGAGGCGTCGAGATCCATCATTACCAAGGGCACATGGTGCACGCCAAGACGGCCACGATCGACGGTCAGTGGTCCACGATCGGCACGGCGAACATCGACCGCCTGAGCCTGCAGGGCAACTACGAGATCAACCTCGAGATCCTCGACCCCGGCTTCGCCGAGGGCATGCGCGCGATCTTCGAGGACGATCTGTTGAAGGCCAAGCCGCTGACCTTGGCTGAGTGGAACAGCCGCCCGTGGGTGGCCAAGCTCTACGAGGCGATCCTGCGCCCGCTCGGTCCATTGTTGTGACCGTGTTCCCTGCGGTGCAGACGGTGTGACAGGGTTTTGTCGTGACCATCTGGCGTGACGTGGCAGGCGCCGCCGTGGCGCCGCGTCGCGAGCCCTCGGCCGTGACCATCGGTGCCTTCGACGGCGTCCATCGCGGCCACCAGGCGTTGCTCGCGCGGACCCGAGAGGCTGGGCTACCTGTCGTGGCGGTCACGTTCGACCCGCATCCCACCGCGATCTTCGCGCCGGACCGCGTGCCCAAGGCGCTCACCACGATGGAGCGTCGGGTCGAGCTGTTGCAGCAGCACGGCGCAGACGAAGTGCGCGTTCTGGCCTTCACGCCCGAGATGGCCGCCTGGTCGCCCGAGGAGTTCGTGCGGCGCGCCCTCGTCGACGCACTGTCGGTCCGCGCCGTGGTGGTGGGACAGAACTTCCGATTCGGTGCGCGAGCCGCTGGCGACGTCGCGAGTCTGTCCGATCTTGGGACGTCGCACGGATTCACTGCTGAGGGACTGGCTCTGGTCGGCTCCGGTGAGCCGTGGTCGTCCACCCGAGTCCGCTCTCTGGTCGCCGATGCCCAGATGCGCGAGGCTGCCCATGTTCTGGGTCGCCCACATGAAGTGGTCGGTGAGGTCCTCCGAGGGCAGCAGCGCGGCCGCGAGCTGGGCTACCCGACCGCCAACACGCCCATCGACGACTCCTACGCCGTGCCACCTGATGGCGTCTATGCCGGGCGGGTGGTCCGCGCCGGTGGCGATGCCATGGCGGCGGCCATCTCGATCGGCACCAATCCCACCTTTGGGGAGCACGAGCGTCGCGTGGAGTCCTACGTGCTCGACCGCTCGGATCTCGAGCTGTACGGCGAGACCATCCGCGTCGAGCTGGTCGATCACCTGCGCCCCATGGTGGCTTTCGACGGCGTCGATGCCCTGCTCGCCCAGATGGCCGACGACGTTGCCGCCACCCGCCGGGCACTCTGACCCGCTAGGACAGGGCTCGGGCGACAACGGCGGCGATGGCCCGCATGCCGGTGGCGCGGGGATGGAAGACGATACCGTCGCCGTTCGCCGCGGTGTCGCCATTGGTCCAGGCCTGCGATCCTGCGCACGCGTCGTGACCAGTCGAGGCGTCCCGCAGGGACACGAACTGCACGCTGGCGGCCTCGGCGGCAGCGCGCAGCGCGTCGTCAAGCAGGATCTCGGCGCTTCGCACGAGGTCTTGAGCCGACGCGTCGATCCCGGCTGCGGCGCAGCTGCCGGTGGCGGGCGACAAGCGCGGATAGCCGACGAGCGCAACCGTGGCGTCCGGGGCACGGGAGGTCACCGACCGCAGCAACCGTGCGAGACGGTCCGTGGTCGTGGCCAGCACGGCGGGCGCCTGAGCGGACACGAACTGTTGGCACGCCGCCGCTCCTTCCACGCACGACTGGATCAGCGTCTGGAACAAGCCACCGTCGTTGCCGCCGAGACCTATCGTGACCAGGTCGGTGTCCGCAGTGACCGCATCGATCTGCGGTTCCACGGTGCCGCGCGGGCCGTCTGCGCCCTCGAGGACGGTCGTGGTGCTCGCCCCCGAGCAGCTGACGTCGGTCAGGGACTTCGACAGCTGCTCAGCCACCAAGGACGGGAAGTTGGCCGTCGAGCGCAGGCAGAACCCGGACTCCTGATCGATGGGCGAGATGCCGGGTCCGGCCGAGAACGAGTCGCCGATGGCGACGTAGCGCCCAGTCAGTGGCGCCGGACTCGGCTCGGTCGTGGCGGTCTCCTGCGGAGCGGCGGTGGGTCGAGCCACAGATGGGGCGTCGCTCGTGCACGCCGACGTGAGCGCGACGAGCGCGGCGACCGAGCAGACGACACCTCGGACGAGCATGTTCCCAGCCTAGGTGGGAGCCCCCACCGCGATTCGCTTTCGGCGGGTACGCGCTGATATTCTGGGATTCGCCGTAGATCGGCCACGGATCGAGAGAGCCCCGGAGAACATGCCCGGGCGCACCGTGCAACGAAACCACTCAGGAGAAAAGTGTCGAAGAAGACTGCTGCCCCCACTGTCACTGACATGGCCCGTGCAGACATCATCAAGGCGTACGCGCTCAGCGACAGCGACACGGGATCTCCCGAGGTCCAGGTTGCACTGCTCACCGGTCGCATCGCGCACCTCACCGGTCATTTGCAAGATCACAAGCACGACCACCACAGCCGCCGCGGACTGCTGCTGCTCGTCGGACAGCGTCGTCGCCTGCTGAACTACCTGCAGAACAACGACATCGAGCGCTACCGCTCGCTCATCGAGCGACTCGGCCTGCGCCGCTGACACGACGAGGCGGTCATTCCCCGCGATTCAACTCCGGGAGTGGCCGCCTCGCTCGTATCATCACAACTGAACACCCATCACTCTGAGAAACTCAGAATCACGACGAGACGCCGTCGGGCATCGCACCTGCGATCCGCGCTCGGTCCTCGGTAGTGGCTTTCGGAACATCTCCGCGGGCCTCGATCGAAGACCGGCACCTGCCCGCCATCGAGGTCACCGCGGCGCTCGTCCCCTAGCAGCAGGCATCGCCTGCGCAACCGAGTTGCAGGCGTTCGCCTGCGGAAGGGACATTCATGTCCGAACCCACACTGCACACCGCTGAAACCGTCATCGACAACGGCTCCTTCGGTACCCGCACCATCCGCTTCGAGACCGGCGTGCTCGCCCAGCAGGCTGCTGGCGCCGTCGCGGCCTACCTCGACGAGGACACCATGCTGCTGTCAGCCACCACGGCTGGCAAGCACCCCAAGGATCACTTCGACTTCTTCCCTCTGACGATCGACGTCGAGGAGCGCATGTACGCCGCGGGCAAGATCCCCGGCTCGTTCTTCCGTCGTGAGGGCCGCCCGGGCGAGGACGCGATCCTCACCTGCCGCCTGATCGACCGGCCGCTGCGCCCCACCTTCAAGAAGGGCCTGCGCAACGAGGTCCAGGTCGTCATCACCGTGCTGGCGCTCAACCCCGACGCCCCGTACGACGTGCTGGCCATCAACGCCGCGTCCGCCTCCACCCAGATCTCGGGCCTGCCATTCACCGGCCCGGTCGGCGCCACCCGCGTCGCCCTGATCGATGGCCAGTGGGTCGGCTTCCCGACGCACACCCAGCTCGAGAACGCCGTCTTTGACATGGTCGTTGCCGGTCGCATCACCGCCGAGGGCGATGTCGCGATCATGATGGTCGAGGCCGAGAGCACCGAGATGACCTGGGACCTCGTCCAGTCGGGCGTGCAGGCTCCCACCGAGGAGGTCGTGGCCGGTGGCCTCGACGCCGCCAAGGTGTTCATCAAGCAGCTGTGCGAGGCGCAGAGCAAGCTCGCCGAGACCGCCGCCAAGCCGGTCCGCGACTTCCCGATCTTCTTGGACTACGAGGACGACGTGTACGCCGCCGTCGAGTCCGCTGCCAAGGACAAGCTGGCCGAGGCCATGACGATCCTGCACAAGGCTGACCGCGAAGAGCGCGAGTCCGAGATCAAGGCCGACGTCCTCGACCAGATCGGCGCTCAGTTCGAGGGTCGCGAGAAGGAGATCGGCGCGGCTGTCCGCGCCGTCACCAAGTCGGTCGTGCGTGAGCGCACGCTGCGCGACCACGTCCGCATCGACGGCCGTGGCCTTGCCGACATCCGCGCGCTGAGCGCCGAGGTCGGCATCGTGCCCCGCGTCCACGGATCAGCGCTGTTCCAGCGCGGCGAGACCCAGATCATGGGCATCACCACGCTGAACATGCTCGACCTGGAGCAGAAGCTCGACACGCTCTCGCCCGAGACCACGCGCCGCTACATGCACAACTACAACTTCCCGCCGTTCTCCACCGGTGAGACCGGACGCGTGGGCTCGCCCAAGCGTCGCGAGATCGGTCACGGTGCGCTCGCCGGCCGGGCCCTGCTGCCTGTGCTGCCGACGCGTGAGGAGTTCCCGTACGCGATCCGTCAGGTGTCCGAGGCGCTCAGCTCAAACGGCTCCACCTCGATGGGCTCGGTCTGCGCCTCGACGCTCGGCCTGTTCAACGCCGGCGTGCCGCTGCGCGCAGCAGTGGCTGGCATCGCGATGGGTCTCATCTCCGGTGAGGTCGACGGCGAGCAGAAGTTCGTCACGCTCACCGACATCCTGGGAGCCGAGGACGCCTTCGGCGACATGGACTTCAAGGTCGCCGGAACGCGTGAGTTCATCACGGCGTTGCAGCTCGATACCAAGCTGGACGGCATCCCCGCTGACATCCTTGGTGGCGCGCTGACGCAGGCCAAGGGCGCCCGCCTCGCGATCCTGGACGTCATGGCCGAGGCCATCGACGAGCCCGACGAGATGAGCCCCCACGCACCGAAGATCCTCACGATCCGGATCCCCGTCGACAAGATCGGCGAGGTCATCGGGCCGAAGGGCAAGATCATCAACCAGCTGCAGGCTGACACCGGCGCGAAGATCTCGATCGACGACGACGGCACGGTCTACGTGGCAGGTATCGGCGGCGCGGCCGAGGCCGCCCGCGACGCGATCAACCAGATCGCCAACCCGACGATGCCCGAGGTCGGCGAGCGCTACCTCGGCACCGTCGTCAAGGTGGTCGACTTCGGTGCGTTCATCGCGCTGAGCCCCGGCAAGGACGGCCTGCTGCACATCAGCAAGCTGCGTGACCTCAACGGCGGCCAGCGGGTCAACAACGTCGAGGACGTCGTGTCCATCGGTCAGAAGATCCAGGTCCAGATCGCCGAGCTCGGCGACCGCGGCAAGATCTCGCTCATCCCGGTCCCCGAGGACGCGCCCGCCGCGGCCGAGGAGGAGCCGGCACCGGTCGACGCCTGATCCACCCCAGCTCGATGGACGCCCCCACCCGCTCGTCGGGTGGGGGCGTCCTGCATGTGGCCCTCTCGTCGCGAGAGGATCGTTCGATGACCACCGCAGCCGAACTCGATGCAGCCGACCCGTTGGCCTCGTTCCGCGACAGATTCGTGATCGAGGACGATCTCATCGCCTACTTCGACGGCAACTCCCTGGGCCGGTTGCCGCTCGCCACCCGCGACCGGCTCGAGTCCTTCGTGCGCGAGGAGTGGGGGCGCGACCTGATCCGAGGGTGGGCTGATCGGTGGGTCGACCTGCCAACCGTGGTGGGCGACGAGGTCGGGGCGCTCATGGGAGCAGCGGCCGGGCAGACCATCATGGCGGACTCGACGTCGGTGTCGCTGTACAAGCTGTTGCACACCGCCATCGACCTGCGTCCGGGCCGCTCGGAGATCGTGGTCGAGCGGGCCGGGTTCCCGACTGACCGATACCTGGTCGAGGCGGTCGCCAAGGCGCGTGGCCTCGACGTCACGTTCGTCGACGACCCGACCGACCTGACGCAGATCGTCAGCGAACGCACGGTTGTCGTCGTGCTGAATCATGTTGACTACCGCAGTGGTCTGCTGCTCGACGTGGCCACACTGACCAACCAGATCCATGCGGCGGGCGCCTTGGCGCTGTGGGACGTGTGCCACTCGGTCGGCGCGCTGCCGATCGATCTGGATGGTGCGGGGATCGACCTCGCGGTCGGCTGCACCTACAAGTACCTCAACGCCGGGCCTGGCGCGCCAGCGTTTCTCTACGTCGCCGAGCAGCACCTGGCGGCCGCACGGCAGCCGATCGAGGGGTGGTGGAGTGCAGCCAACCTGTTCGCGATGGGTGAGCAGTACGAGGCGGCACCGTCGATGCGCAAGATGTTGTCGGGAACGCCTCCCGTCGGCGGGATGATCGCGGTCCAGGAAGGCGCGCGGTTGACCGCCGAGGCCGGCACGGAGGCCATTCGAACCAAGTCGGTCGCGCTGACGTCCTTCGCGCTGGGTCTGATCGAGGCGCACGGACTCGACACGGTGACTCCCCGAGATGCGGCCCGTCGCGGTGGCCACGTGACGATCCGCCACCCGCAGGCGCGTCAGGTGACAGCCGCCGCCACCGCCCGTGGCGTGCTGCCGGATTTCCGCGAGCCCGATCTGATCCGTCTCGGCCTCTCGCCGCTGTCCACCTCGTTCGTCGAGGTCGAGGCCGGTGTCGCCGTGCTCGCCGACGTGATCTCGTCGATAGGCTGAGGGACATGACACAACGGGTCGCGGTGCTGGGCGCCAAGGGGCGCATGGGCTCTCAGTCGGTGCAGGCACTCCGTGCCGCCGACGGCCTGGAGGTCTGCGCCGAGATTGACGTCGAGGACTCGCTCGACGCGCTGTCGTCGGCCGACGTCGCCCTTGACTTCACCCAGCCCGACGTCGCGCTCGACCACGTGCGTGAGTGCATCTCCCAGGGCGTCCACGTCGTCGTCGGCACCAGTGGCTTCGACGACTCCAGGATCGCGCAGGTCCGGCACCTGCTGGGCGACGATCCGCAGATCGGCGTGCTGATCGTGCCGAACTTCTCGATCGGTGCGGTGCTCATGATGAAGTTCGCGGCGGAGGCCGCACCGTTCTTCGAGTCCGTCGAGGTCATCGAGATGCATCACCCCGACAAGGTCGATGCGCCGTCGGGAACGGCCACCCGCACGGCCGAGGTGATCGCGGCGGCGCGCGCGGCGGCCGGTTCGCCGGCCTTGCCTGACGCCACCCAGACTGATCCCGACGGCGCCCGCGGTGCGACGGTCGCCGGCATCCCGGTGCACGCCCTGCGGGCTCGCGGGTATGTCGCGAGTCAAGAGGTCGTGCTCGGGGGAGCGGGGGAGACCTTCACGCTCCGCCACGACTCCCACGACCGGGTGTCCTTCATGCCCGGTGTGGTGGCCGCCGTCCGCGCCGTCTCCACTCGTCCCGGTCTCTGCGTCGGACTCGACACCGTCCTCGACCTCTAGTCGTTGGCCTAGAGCTGGCGCAGCAGGGCGGCCGAGGCGGCCGACAGGGTCACCATCGGCAGAAACGGAACTCGCAGCCACAGCAGCACCGCGGCAACGCCGAGGGCGGCCAGGCGGGCGTCGACCGACACGCGGGTGCCGTCGGCCAGCACCTGCACCGCGATGAGCGCTCCGAGCAGGCCAACCGGGATCAGGTCCGAGATGCGCACCGTCAGCCGGTGCGCCAGCACGCGCTCAGGCACTGACATCCCGGCCAGCTTGAAGGCGAAGCATCCGGCGGCGCTGAGCGCTATGCCGACCCACACGGCCGTCATGGCGTGACCTCAGTGCGCCACAACAGACCCAGCCCAACTGCGACCGCACCGCCAACGATGACCGGCGCACCCGCAGGTGTGACGGGGATGAGTCCTGTGGCGACGGCGGCGCCCACCAGAGCAACGACCTGCCCGATTCTGGAGCTGAGCCGCGGCCACAGCAACCCCAGG
>NZ_JBAVCB010000026.1:0-4633 GCF_049586495.1 Aeromicrobium sp.
CGCACGACGCCGTAGCAGAAGGAGTGGAAGGTCATGGTGGGCGTGGACGACGCCGCGGTGCTGAGCCGCCGGGCGATGCGTCCCCGCAGTTCCTCGGCCGCCTTGCGGCTGAAGGTCAGCACCAAGATCTCGTCAGGAGCGAAACCACGGTGCTCGATCCGCTCGACGACGGTCTCGACGAGCGTGGTCGTCTTGCCGGTGCCCGGACCGGCCAGCACCAGCAGCGGCCCGCCGGCGTGGTCGACGACGGACTGCTGGCGTTCGTCGAGCACGGGCGCTGCCGCCAGCGGGTCGGCAGGTCGCCGCACGTACTCGATCACCATGGCGCCATCTCACCAGAGACGACTGACAATCAGTCCGGCAACTCCCACACAGCGGTCTTCATCTGCACCCGCCCACGATGGACGGGTGTGCCCTCCTCCAGCCAGTGCACCTGCGCCTCACCCATCAGGGGCGCCGCCATCGTGCCGTCCGCCCGCACCACACGCCACCAGCTGACCGCCGATCCCTCCAGCGACATCACCCGACCGACGTAGCGCGGCCCGTAACCGGCCGACAGGTGCTCGGCCACGCGCCCGTAGCTCAGCACCCGCCCGACCGGAATCTGCTCCACCAGCGCGAGCACCTGCTCGGTGAACTGCTCATCCATGCCGTTCAGTAGGTGGGCTGGCTGGGGTCGATCTGGTTGACCCAGGCGACGACCCCGCCGCCGACGTGCACCGCGTCGGAGTAGCCGGCGCCCTTGAGCACCGCCAGGGCCTCGGCCGAGCGCGCGCCGGACTTGCAGTGCAGCACGATCTGCTGGTCTGAGGGCAGCTGCTCCAGGGCGTTGCCGTTGAGGAACTCGCCCTTGGGTATCAGGACCGACCCGGGGATGTGGTTGATCTCGTACTCGTTGGGCTCCCGAACGTCGACCAGCACGAAGTCGCGACCGCCGTCGTTGCGCTCCTTGAGCCAGCCGTCGAGCGTGGCGACCGAGATGGTGGAGTCGGCGGCCGCCTCGGCCGCTTCCTCGCTGACCGCGCCACAGAAGGCCTCGTAGTCCTCCATCAATTCGGTGGGCAGCACGCCGTTGGGGTCACGCTGCACCTTCAGCGTCGAGTACCGCATCTCGAGCGCGTCATAGACCATCAGTCGGCCGATCAGCGGATCGCCGATGCCGGTGATGAGCTTGATCGCCTCGGTGACCATGATCGATCCGATCGAGGCGCACAGCACGCCCAGCACGCCGCCCTCGGCGCAGGACGGGACCATGCCCGGCGGCGGCGGCTCGGGGTAGAGATCGCGGTACTGCGGACCCTCCTGAGCCCAGAACACCGACACCTGGCCCTCGAAGCGGTAGATCGAGCCCCACACGTATGGCTTGTTCAGGATCACCGCTGCGTCGTTGACCAGGTAGCGAGTGGCGAAGTTGTCCGTGCCGTCGACGATCAGGTCGTACGCAGCGAAGATGTCGAGCACGTTGTCGGTGTCGAGGCGCACCTCGTGCTGGATCACGGTGACGTACGGGTTGATCTCGGCGACGGACTCGGCTGCCGACGTGACCTTGGGCTTGTCGATGTCGGACTGGCCGTGGATGACCTGCCGCTGCAGATTGGACTCGTCGACGACATCGTCGTCGATGATGCCGAGCGTGCCCACACCAGCCGCCGCCAGGTACAGCAGCGCCGGACTGCCCAGTCCGCCGGCGCCGATCACGAGCACCTTGGCGTTCTTGAGCCGCTTCTGCCCGATCATGCCGACGTCAGGAATGATCAGGTGTCGGCTGTAGCGCCGCACCTCATCGATGGTGAGCTCGACTGCGGGTTCCACGAGTGGGGCGACCACGGCATTCTCCTTTGTGCGGCGTGCAGCACGGACACTTCGACAACACGTCCGAACGGCCCATTGTTCCCGACACGCGACCTGTCCCGCTGCCGCGTCCACATTCTGGCGGACCCACTACGCTGACGTCGTGACCGAAGCCATCGGAGCCCGCCCTCGCTCCAGCCGTCTGCCGCGCTCGGCGCGGCGAGCCCAGTTGCTCGACGTGGCGCTCGGGGTCTTCGTCGAGCAGGGCTATCACGCAGCGTCCATGGACGAGATCGCCGACCGGGCCGGAGTCTCCAAGCCCGTGCTCTATCAGCACTTCCCCGGCAAGCTCGACCTGTACCTGGCCCTGCTGGAGACGTCGTGCGACACCGTCATCACCGAGGTGCGCGCCGCACTCGCCTCCACCTCGGACAACCGGCGACGCGTGCAGGCCACCATGGAGCTCTGGTACGGGTACGTCGCCGATCAGGGCGCTGCTTTCCGACTGGTGTTCGAGTCTGACCTGACCAATGATCCCTCCGTGCGCAGCCAGATCGACCGGGTCGTGTTCGAGTCCGCTTCCTCGATCGCCGAGGTGATCCGCGACGACACCGGCTTGCCCGATCCCGCCGCTCACCTGCTCGCGGTCAGTCTCGTCGGCATGGGTCATGTTGGCGCCCAGAACTGGATGTCGCGCGACTCGAGCCTGAGTCGCGCCGAAGCCGTCGAGCTCGTCGCTGGCCTGGCCTGGCGCGGCATCGGCGGATTCCCCCGCAACGAAGACGACAACACCCAAGGAGATGAGTGACCGTGGAGGTCAAGATCGGCGTGCAGCACGCCCCGCGTGAATTGTCGGTGTCGACCGAGGACGAGCCTCAGGCCGTGCTCGACGCCCTGCAGTCTGCCCTGCAGGACGACTCGGTCTTCACCCTCACAGACGACAAGGGTCGCACCGTGGCCATCCCGGCTGCCCGGGTCGCTTACCTGGACTTCACCTCGGACGCCGGACGCAAGGTCGGCTTCGGACTGGCCGCCAGCGAGGCCGTCACCGCGTCGTCGAAGTAGCCGCCACCGCGGACCTGCGCCGGTTCTTCAGACGCAGGATCGCGCTCAGCACCCGCATCACGATCATGCGCCGGACATCACGTTCTGCGCGTGCTCGCCGAACTGCTTCATGGGCCCGATCGGGCCGACCTCGATGAACACGACACCTTCGTCCGTGTGAGCCGTGTGCCCGGCTGGCCAGTAGTAGACCTCACCGGCGCGCGCCGTCTCGACCGTGCCGTCGGCGTGATCGATCACGACTGAGCCCTCCAAGATGATGCCCCAGTGCGGACTCGGGCACCGGTCGTTCGGCAACCCCTGCAGCACCGGCCCGAAATCAGTTCCAGCAGGAACACGAGCATGCCGAATGGCCTGCTCGCCCATCTCCACGTAGCGCGTCTCCAATTCGCCGGCCGAGACCTCGATGTCCATGTCGTTGATGGCAGTACTCATGATGTGCTCCTGGTGAGAGTAGGACTTTCCACCGAGTCTCACGTCGCGCCGTTCCCAAATCGTTCCTGACCGACCCACCTCAGGAACGGTCCGGGAACGGTGATCGGGGCAGGCTGCGTTGATGTTGCCGGACTGGGAGGTCAGGGTCATGGATGTACTCGCGATGGTCGCGGTGGCGAGGTCGGGGATCGAGAATCTACGACCTCACGAAGTCATGGCCGAGATGAAGAGCCAGAAGGTGCTGCTGATCGACGTGCGCGAACCAGCAGAGACCGCTGACGGCTCGATCCAGGGGGCCGTGTTCACCCCCCGCGGAACGCTCGAGTTCTGCGCGGATCTCACCACGTCGAGTCATGACGAGGGGTTCGATCTGCGACGCAGAACGATTCTCTGCTCGGCAACGGGACGGCGATCAGCGCTCGCCGGACACACCCTGCAGTCAATGGGCTATCTGGACGTCGCACACCTGGAGGGCGGCCTCGAGGCGTGGGTCGCCGCCGGATTCTTGCTGACGTGACAGGCCGAGGTCGCTAGGCTCCCCCTGTGGGAGGTTGCCATGACGATCGATGAAGTCCACGTCCAGCTTCTCGGCGGCTTCGAGGTCTTGTCAGATGGCGAGCGGGTCGACTCATCTCGATGGCCCGGACGTCGTGCCGCCGATCTCGTCCAGCTGCTCGCTCTGGCTGATGAGCACCGCATGCTGCGCGAGCAGGTCATCGACGCCCTGTGGCCGCAGCTCGGGCCCGAGGCCGGTGCAGCCAATCTGCGCAAGGCTGCCCACCACGCCCGCCGAGCCCTGGCTGACCCGGAGTCGGTGATTCTCCACCGCGGATTGGTCACCTTGTTCCCCTCCCGGACCGTGACCACCGACGTGGCCGCATTCGAGTCGGCCGCCCAGTTGGCGCTGGCACACCAGAACACCTCTGCAGCGCAGGACCTCGCTGACAGTCTTCCCGGAGACCTGCTCCCCGGATCGCTGTACGAAGAATGGACTCAGGCGCCGAGAGACCGTCTGCAGAGCCTCCGAGCCGACCTCCTGCGACTCGCAGGTCGCTGGGAACGGCTGGTCGACCTCGACCCCACCGACGAGGAGGCCTGCCGAGCGGTGATGCTCGACCGTCTCGCGGCCGGTCGCCGGCACGCCGCCATCTCCACCTACGGACGACTCCGAACGGCGCTGCGGGTCGGGCTCGGTGTGGCCCCGAGCGACGAGACTCAGAAGGTCTACGACGAATGCGTCCACGGGCTGGTCGCCGCAGAGTCACGCTTCGTCGGACGCGACGTCCCGTTGTCGATCATCACCTCACGTCTCCGCTCCCCGGGGGCGGGCGCAGCAACGCTGATC
>NZ_JBAVCB010000027.1:0-2040 GCF_049586495.1 Aeromicrobium sp.
CCAGGGCCTCGCGCACGAGCGCCCCCCGGCCGCCTTCCATCTCGTCGAGGATCTCCGGACGCATCAGCTCGGACGGGGTGAGCCAGCTCAGCTCGAGGGCGTCCTGGCGGGGAGCGCACTCACCGGATACTGGCACGACGTAGGCCAGTGCCACGGCGTGCTGGCGCGGATCGTGCAGCGGCGTGACGCCGGGCAGCGGGAAGTACTCGGCGACCGAGAAGGGCACCGTGCTGGTCGGCAGTTGGGGGAAGGCGGTGGATCCGAGGTCCTTCTCCAGATTGCGCAGCAGGGCCTCGCGCACCGACTCGTTGTGCAGCACGCGTCCCGACACCAAGGTGCGGGTCATCGCCCCCGTGGACGACCCCCGCAGCAGGACGCCCACCGACTCGACGCGCCCCAGGCTGTCGATGCGGACGGGGACGGCCTCGACGTACAGGATCGGCACGCGCGAGCGCGTCTCGTCCAGGGCGATGTCGGACAGCCAGCCGGGATTCGGATCAGGGGTGCGCACGGACATGTCGTCATTCTGTCTCACGTCGGCCCGCTGGGCGGCGGACTCGCCCCGCCGCGTTAGGGTTGAACGCACACGACAGGGGAGCGCCACCCGCAGAGGCGCTGAGAGTGCGGATCAGCCGCAGACCCTTGAACCTGCTCCGGTTAGCACCGGCGAAGGGAGTCACGATGAATTCTGCAACCACATCCAGGCCCCGACTCGACACGAAGTACCGCACGGTCGACCTGGTCACCATCGCCACCCTCGGAGTCGCCTTCGGCGTCATCTTCTGGGGGTGGGGAAAGCTGTACGAGCCCATCAGCGGCATCGCGGTGTTCTCCTACCCGCCCAGCACTGCCTTGTTGGCTGGCCTCTGGCTCACCGCTGGCGTGGTCGGCGGCCTGATCGTCCGCAAGCCGGGCGCGGCATTCGCCACGGAGTTCATCGCGGCAGCCGTCTCCACGGTCATCGTGGGTGGCACCCAGTGGGGATTCAGCGTGTTCGCCTCAGGATTCTTCCAGGGCCTGGGGGCCGAGCTGATCTTCCTGCTGGTGTTCTACCGGCGATTCGGCTGGCTGGTGGCCGCCGCGGCAGGCGCTCTCGCCGCAGCATTTGAGTCGGTCTACGAGTGGTTCTCCTACTATGCCGACTGGGGATTTGAGTACAAGCTCGCCCACCTCGGATTCTTCGTGGTGTCGGGCATCGTGGTGGCCGGCTTCGGCTCGAAGCTGCTGGTCGACGCGCTCGCCCGGGCAGGTGTCCTGGACACCTTCGGGGCTGGCCGAGAACACGCTCACGCGCACGAGCACTAGGTGGTGATCGGCGGGGCGAGGTTCGCCGGCTTCACCTGGCGCCCACTCGGCCGCCGCGAACCAACCGTCACCGGGCTTGATCTTCGGATCGAGCCCGGCGAACGAGTGCTGCTCGTGGGACCGAGCGGTGCTGGGAAGTCAACCCTTCTGCTGGCGCTGTCGGGTGCCTTGGGAACGACGATCGCCGGCGACCTCAGCGGCACTGCGGAGGTGGACGGCCGACTGGGACTGCTGCTGCAGAATCCGGCCGACTCGATCGTGGCTGAACGGATGGGGCGCGACGTGGCCTTCGGGCCGGAGAACCTGGGGCTGGAACGCGCTGAGATCTGGTCGCGCGTCGACGCCGCGCTGGACGCCGTCGGCTTGTCCTACGGGCGTGACCACTTCACGGCTGCGTTGTCGGGCGGCGAGCTGCAGCGTCTTGCTCTGGCCGGCGTGCTCGCGCTGCAGCCCGATGTCCTGCTGCTGGATGAGCCCACCTCGATGCTCGACGCAGCCACTGCAACCACGGTGCGGGAGGCCATTCTCGATGCTGCCGGAGAGCGGACGATGGTCGTCGTCGAGCATCGCCTCGGGCCGTGGCTCGACCACGTCGACCGAGTGGTCGTCGTGGCCCCGGGCGCGCAGATTGCTTTCGACGGTTCCGTGGAGGACTTCAGGGCCGGGCCGCCGCCGGCGGGCGTCTGGATGCCGGGAATGGTCGCCCCCACGCCGTTGCTCGTCCCCGCTGAGCTG
>NZ_JBAVCB010000028.1:0-10154 GCF_049586495.1 Aeromicrobium sp.
GCAGGAGCCCGCTCCACCCAAGGAACCCGCACCCAGCTGGCACCGCTGGGCCATGGTCGGCGCTGGCATCCTCGCCCTCTTCCTGATCAATGCCTTCGCCCCGCCTCCGTTGCCGGAGCACTTCACCGTGCTGGTGCTCGCAATCGTCATCGGCTACTACGTGATCGGCAAGGTGCACCACGCGCTGCACACGCCGCTGATGTCGGTGACCAACGCGATCTCCGGCATCATCGTGGTCGGAGCGATGCTGCAGATCGCCAGTGACGACATCGCGATCCGCACGTTGTCGTTCATCGCGATCTTGCTGGCCTCCATCAACGTCTTCGGTGGATTCGCCGTGACCCGACGCATGCTCAGCATGTTCTCGAAGGGCTGAGGCCATGACTGCCCAGAGCATCGCCACCGCGGCGTACATCGTCGCTGCCCTGCTGTTCATCTTGTCGCTCGCGGGGCTGTCCAAGCACGAGACATCACGCAACGGCATCGTCTTCGGAATCGCCGGCATGACGATCGCGCTCCTGGCCACCTTCGTGGCCGTCACCGACATCTCCGACACCACCGGCGTGGTGCTGCTGTTGGTCGCGGTGGGCATCGGCGCCTCGATCGGTTTGTGGCGAGCCCGCATGGTCGAGATGACCGGCATGCCCGAGCTGATCGCGTTGCTGCACTCCTTCGTCGGTCTCGCTGCCGTGCTGGTCGGCTGGAATGGGTATCTGGAGCACGGCAAGTTCGCTCAGCAGTCGCTGGAGGACATCCACAACGCCGAAGTGTTCGTCGGCGTCTTCATCGGCGCAGTGACGTTCACTGGCTCCATCGTGGCGTTCTTGAAGCTGTCTGCACGGATGAAGTCCAGCCCGTTGATGTTGCCGGGCAAGAACGCCATCAATCTGGGCGCGCTGGTGCTGTTCTTCGGCCTCACGGTCTGGTTCGTCATCACGCCCAGCCTCGTTCTGCTGATCGCGGTCACGGTCGTGGCGCTGGCGCTCGGCTGGCACCTGGTCGCCTCGATCGGTGGCGGCGACATGCCGGTCGTGGTGTCGATGCTCAACAGCTACTCGGGATGGGCGGCCGCGGCGTCGGGCTTCCTGCTCGACAACGACGCGCTGATCGTCACCGGTGCGCTCGTCGGCTCGTCTGGTGCGTACCTGTCGTACATCATGTGCCAGGCGATGAACCGGTCGTTCATCTCGGTGATCGCGGGTGGCTTCGGCATCGAGGCCGGGCCGGCTGACGACACCGACTACGGCGCTCACCGCGAGATCACCGCGGAGGACACCGCCGAGCTGCTCACCAACGCCAGCTCCGTGGTGATCACACCGGGCTACGGCATGGCCGTTGCGCAGGCTCAGTACCCCGTGGCCGAACTGGTCCGCACGCTGCGTGAGCGCGGCGTCGACGTGCGCTTCGGCGTCCACCCGGTTGCCGGGCGTCTGCCCGGTCACATGAACGTGCTGCTCGCCGAGGCCAAGGTTCCGTACGACATCGTGCTGGAGATGGACGAGATCAACGACGACTTCACCGACACGTCAGTCGTGCTCGTCATCGGCGCCAACGACACCGTCAACCCGTCAGCCGCCGAGGACCCGAGCAGCCCCATTGCGGGCATGCCGGTCCTGCACGTGTGGGAGTCCGGCGACGTGGTGGTCTTCAAGCGGTCGATGGCTGCTGGCTACGCAGGCGTGCAGAATCCGCTGTTCTTTCGCGAGAACACCCACATGCTGTTCGGCGACGCGAAGGACCGCGTCGAGGACATCATCCGAGCCCTCTAGCCGGGCGAGCAGTCACCAACGGAGGGGTCAGTCAGCAACGCCATACAGGCGGTCGCCGGCGTCGCCGAGGCCCGGCACGATGTAGCCCAGCTCATTGAGCTTCTCGTCGAGTCCGGCGGTGACCAGCGTGACCGGCACCTCGACGGACGCCAGGTCGGCCTCCAGCCGTGCGATGCCCTCGGGCGCGGCCAGCAGCGTGATGGCGACGATGTGGTCGGCGCCGCGCTGGATCAAGAAGTGCATGGCCGCGGAGAGGGACCCGCCCGTGGCGAGCATGGGGTCGAGCACGTAGCACTGGCGGCCGGTCAGGTCGTCGGGCAGCCGCTCGGCGTAAGTGACCGGGTGCAAGGTCTCCTCGTTGCGCACCATGCCGAGGAAACCGACCTCGGCAGTCGGGATGAGGCGCTGCATGCCTTCAAGCATTCCTAGACCGGCGCGCAGGATCGGCACCACGAGCGGCCGCGGTTCGGACAACCGGACTCCATGGGTCTGCGCCACGGGAGTGGTCACCTCCACGGGAACGACCCTGACGTCACGGGTCGCCTCATATGCCAGCAGGGTCACCAGCTCGTCGGCGAGCCGCCGGAAGGTTGGCGAGTCAGTGGTCTTGTCCCGCAGCAGGGTCAGCTTGTGGGAGATGAGCGGATGATCAGCCACGTGTACGTGCATGCCGCGAGACTACTAGCGGCAACGCTCCGACTTCTGTCACGATCGATTCATGGCCGAGGACGACGTGGACTTCGTGGTCGCTGCGTATCGCGCAGATGATGCGTGGCACGTCGCTGAGCTGAAGACCTCACTGGGCTATGACCTCGAAGAGTTGGGTGAGGCGCTGGCCCGATTCAGGTCCGACGACGGTGTGTTCGGTCTGCTCTCGGTCGATGAGGACTGGTTCGCCATCTTGCGTCGCGAGGGCACACGCACTCGCTGGATGTTGTCCGACGTCACCGTGGTCAGCGAGTCCGCCTTGGCCGGCGACGTGGCCGATGCCATGGACTTGCGCGAGGTCGACGACGACGAGGATCCGCAGCCCGGCGGCGATTTGGAGATCCTGTCCGATCTGGGTGTCAGCGCGGCAGTTCTGGTTGATGTGTGCGACGACGACGTCTCGTTGCCTGCGGACCTGCTGCTCGAGCTCGCTGAGCTGCTGGGCTTCGCCGACGACCTTGAGGAAGTCCTCGATTGAGTGACTGGGAACCTGCGATGCGCGAGGCGCTGATCCTTGCCGAGGCGGCGCAGGCGGACGCGGATGTGCCGGTGGGCGCTGTCATCTGTGACCCACAGGGCGTCGTCATCGGTCGTGGGCGGAACACCCGCGAGCGCGACGGCGATCCCACGGGCCACGCCGAGATCGTGGCCATCCGCGAGGCGGCCCAAGCCCGAGGCGAATGGCGGCTGGAGGGCTGCACCCTGGTGGTGACGCTGGAGCCCTGCACGATGTGCGCTGGCGCGATCGTCGCGTCCCGGATCGAACGGCTGGTGTTCGGTGCCTTCGACGACAAGGCCGGAGCCGTCGGCTCGCTGTGGGACGTGGTGCGCGACCGCCGCCTCAACCATCGCCCCGAGGTGCTGACCGGGGTGCTGGTCGAGGAGTCCGCAGCGTTGCTTCGTCGATTCTTCGACGGGCATCGCAGCACCTGACTGAGCTGCTCACCGGATAACCACACCTTTTGACTGCATCGCGTCTGCAGAGGTGCCACCGCGGTCGCGTTAGAAGCTGGTTCAGCGCGTTGACTTGCCGATGAGGCCGTCATGCGATGGGGTGTGATGGTGGACACAGAGAGCATCCAGTCAGCGATCGACGGTTTCTTCGCCCCCATCTCCGACGCGGTGTCGTCGGTCGTCTTCTATCAGGTGACCATCGCCGGTGCCACGTTCCCGATCATCGTGGGATGGCTGGTTCTGGCGGCGGCCATCTTCACCGTCGCCATGCGCGGCATCCAGGTCTGGGGTGTCGGTCATGCCATCGCCTTGGTTCGTGGCCGCTACGGCAGCGACGACGATCCGGGCGAGGTGTCACACTTTCAGGCGTTGACCTCGGCGGTGTCGGGCACGGTCGGTCTGGGCAACATCGCCGGCGTGGCCGTGGCGCTGTCCCTCGGTGGTGCCGGCGCCACCTTCTGGATGATCCTGGCCGGTCTGCTCGGCATGTGTACCAAGTTCGTGGAGTGCACCCTCGGCGTGAAGTACCGCGAGGAGCACGAGGATGGCACGGTCAGCGGCGGCCCCTTCAAGTACCTGCCGATCGCCTTCGCTCGCTTTGGCAGTGGTGTTGCCACAGCGCTCACGAGCGTCTTCGCCATCTCGATCTTCTTCTTCGGGGCGGTGGGCGGCAACATGTTCCAGGCCAACCAGACCTACGCCCAGGCCCGCAACGTCACCGGCGGAGACGACGGCTGGCTCGCCAGCGGCGGCGCCGCGCTGGGCTTCGGCATCGTGCTGGCCGTGCTGGTCGGTCTGGTGATCATCGGCGGCATGAAGTCCATCGGCCGCGTGACCGCCAGCCTCGTGCCGGCGATGGCGATCATCTACGTGGTGGCCTGCCTCGTGGTCATCCTCGGCAACTTCAGCTCGATCGACAATGCTTTTGGCGACATCATCAGCGGCGCGTTCTCGCCCGATGGTGTGACCGGCGGAGTGGTTGGCGTGCTGATCATCGGCTTCCAGCGGGCAGCCTTCTCCAATGAGGCTGGCGTGGGCTCGGCGCCCATCGCGCACTCGGCGGTCAAGACTCGTCGACCCGTCACGGAAGGCTTCGTGGCCATGCTCGAGCCCTTCATCGACACCGTGGTCATCTGCACCATGACTGCGTTGACCATCGTGATCGCCAAGCCTGAGTCGTGGCTCAATGCTCGGGCGCAGGTGGCGGCCGGCGAGACGGCCAACCCCGATGGTGTGGTGCTGACCTCCGACGCCTTCGAGAGCGTCGTGTCCTGGTTCCCTTACGTGCTGGCCATCGCGGTGGCACTGTTCGCCTTCTCGACGTTGATCACCTGGTCGTACTACACGCAGAAGGCCTTCACCTCGGTCTTCGGCCGCACGCCGTTCACCGAGCGTCTGTTCCAGGTGATCTTCTGCCTCTTCACGGTGTTCGGCTCGGTCGTCGCGCTGGCCGACGTGGTCAACCTCGCCGATGCGATGTTGTTCATCTGCGCCTTCGTCAACATCCTCGGCCTGTACCTGCTGTTCCCGGTCGTGAAACAGGAGCTGAACGAGTACTGGGAGGACCGCAAGGCGGGGCGGCTGACCTACAAGCCCGGTCACGAGCCTTCGGACGCTGCTTGAGCTCGTTGGTCGAGTGGGTGAACATCGCACCCGACCACCCGCGCGCCGGCTTCCGGGTGAAGCGGTGAAAACTGAGGGCTGCTGCGAGCGCTCTCGCTGAGTTCACCACGATTCGAACCGCTCGACGTGGTCCGGTAGGGTTCCACGCGGTGGCGTGTCCGAGCGGCCTAAGGAGCACGATTCGAAATCGTGTGAAGGTTCATCCCTTCCGTGGGTTCAAATCCCACCGCCACCGCCACAGGAAGACCCCCGATCACCACAGGAGTTCCGGTGAGGTCGGGGGTCTTTGCACGTGCATGGCTTCGGTTCTGGAGCGCTTGCCCAATCTCTGAGCCGTTGTCGAAACCCTCGTGGGCAGTCCTGACGCTTGGACGGCGCCCGACCGGGTACAGCATCACAAGCTGGCGCCGCCGGCGAAACGATGTCGCTGACTCGAGACGGGAGAACGCTGATGAAGGCTGTTACCTGGCAAGGACCACGAAACGTGTCCGTGGAGGAGGTTCCGGACCCGACCATCGTCGACCCGACGGACGCGATCATCCGGGTGACCACCACCGGGCTGTGCGGTTCGGACCTGCACCTGTACGACCCGCTCGCACCGTTCATGACGCCCGGCGACATCATCGGCCACGAGCCGATGGGCATCGTCGAGGAGGTCGGCCCCGACGTGACGAACCTCAAGATCGGCGACCGGGTGGTGGTGCCCTTCAACATCAGCTGCGGCGACTGCTGGACCTGCAACCAGGGCCTGCACAGCCAGTGCGAGACCACCCAGAATCGTGACACCGGAACCGGGGCGAGCCTGCTGGGGTTCAGCCAGCTCTACGGATCGGTTCCCGGCGGACAGGCCGAGTACCTGCGGGTCCAGTTCGCTGACTTCCTGCCCATCAAGGTCCCCGAAGGTCCGTCCGACGACCGGTTCGTCTACCTCTCGGACGTGCTGCCGACCGCGTACCAGGCCGTCAGGTACGCCGACGTCCCCGATGGCGGTGTGGCGCTGGTGATGGGTGCCGGTCCGATCGGCGACATGGCGGCTCGGATCGCGCTGCACGAGGGGCGCCGGGTGATCGTGGCCGATTGGGTTCCCGAACGCCTCGAGCGGGTCAGGGCGCGAGGCGCCGAGACGATCAACATCGAGGAGGTCGACGACGTGGCGACGGAGGTGCGCGACCGCACGTCCGGACGTGGTGCGGACGCCGTGATCGACGCGGTCGGCATGGAGGCGCACGGCAACCCCGTCGCCGAGAAAGTGATCAAGGCCGTCGGGCTGCTCCCCGACGCGGCTGCGCGAAAGCTGATGATGACCGTCGGCATCGACCGACTGGCCGCGCTCCACGGTTCGATCGACGCCGTCCGGCGCGGAGGCACTGTCTCGCTCATCGGCGTGTATGGCGGCGCGGCCAGTCCGATGCCGCTCATGCAGATGTTCGACAAGCAGATCCAGCTCCGCATGGGTCAGGCGAACGTGCGCCGGTGGTCCGACGACATCCTGCCGCTGGTGACCGACGACAGCGACCCGCTGGGCACCGAGTCGTTCGCGACCCATCGCCTGCCGCTCGACGACGCGCCCAAGGCGTACGCGCAGTTCCGGGCCAAGGAGGACGGGATGATCAAGGTCGTGTTCCAGCCCTGAGTGCCGCCGTCGGAGCGACTCGGTTGAAGTACCCGGATCCTGGGTAGACAACAGTTCCGACGAGAGGAGACATCATGAGTGAGACACCGATCGAGCCCGACAACGACCCGTCGCAGCCGGCGACCGACCCCGGCGCGGATGGAGACATCCCCGGTGCCGACGAGGGTCAGGGCGGTGACGTGGACCCGGTGCAGACCGGTGAGCCCGCCACCGGTCCAGAAGCGCCCGTGCCGCCCACCGGATCCGCCGACGCCGACGACGAGGCACCGGGTGGATCCGGCACGGGAGGACCCGCCGACCTCTAGAGGCAGGGACGGAGTGGAAAGGTTGCTGCCTGAGCACGACGGCTGAAGGCGGTGTCCTCACCCCGTATCCCACGCTGGCCTGGGCGATGCCGTCCGGCTCGTCTCTCAAGCTCCGTCCGAGGGAAACCTCAGAAGCCTGCATGGACGCGCCGACCTGGGGTACGTCATTCGTGTCCATCAGGCAGGGGCGGGATGGCACGAGCAGAGGATCTCTTATGCACGAACAGCTCGCGGTCGACGGGTCACACCGACCGTCCAACGACGCACCCGCAAGAGTTTGCAACGGTAGCGGGGCGTTGCCGTCGCTCGACGGACGGGAGCATTCGTGCTGACGCCGAAGGGACGCGGCTCGCTGAGCGACATCGTCTTCGAGTCGATGCGCGAGCCGTCGACCGGTTGGGACTCAGCGCTCAGCACGATCCCCGATGATGACGACGACCTGCAGATCACGCTGTGGGCGCTGTATGAGCTGCACTACCGAGGTTTCGACGACGTCGACGACAGCCTCGAGTGGCAGCCGGAGCTGATCGAGGTGCGTCGCTCGCTCGAGGCGGTCTTCGAGAACACGCTGCGGGACAGATTCAGCAGCGCTGGGCCCGCGGGAGATGACTCGGTGCCGGATGGGGATCTCGCGCAGGACCTCTTCGCGTACGTCGAGCAGCACGACGGTCCATCCCTCGCGCGCCACGTGCAGCGCGAAGCCGACCACGAACAAATTTTGGAGCTGCTCCGAATGCGTTCGATCTATCATCTCAAGGAGTCAGACCCGACCGCCTGGGTGGTGCCGCGGCTGCCCACGAGCACGAAAGCGGCGTTGGTGGAGCTGCAGTTCGACGAGTATGGATGCGGCGACCCAAACCGCCTCCACGCCGAGTTGTTCGCCCGCGGCCTGAACGCGTGCGGCCTCAGTCCGGAGTACGGGGCGTACATCGACGACGTGCCGATCGAGGTCCTCGAGCAGAACAATGCGATGTCGCTGTTCGGTCTGCATCGTCGACTTCGCGGCGCTGCCCTCGGCCACCTCGCGGCGTTCGAGATGACCAGCAGCGTCCCGTCGCGACAGATCGCGCAGGGGCTCGACCGGGTCGGCCTCCCGGCGACGATGACCGGCTACTACCTCGAGCACGTCGAGGCCGACGCCGTGCACGAACAGCTCGCCGCTCGAACGATCTGCGGCTCGCTGGTGCGAGATGAGCCGGCGCTTCGTGGAGATATCTTCCTCGGGGCATTCACCTGTCTGGACCTCGAGTCACGATTCGCGCACAGGATGCTCCGCGAGTGGGCGGCATGACCGCCGAACACCCGGACGTCATCCTGTGCCCCGGCGGTCCGATGCTGCTGCGCGGCGATCACGTCGTGGAGGATCCGGACGGCGTGGCGCACGCCACGTGCCGGCCGGTCAGCGCGGTGTGCCGCTGCGGCGGGTCGGCGACACAGCCGTGGTGCGACGGCACCCACAAGTTCCTGTCTGACCGGTGAGCTCCTCAGCGTGACAGCCGTACGAGCGCGCCCCGCTCGAACGATCTGACCTCCCGCACCCGAAGCGTGGAGGTGCGCGCCAGATGGTCGGCGATCGCGTCGACCTGAGCCGTCGTGCCCAGCTGGAGGATCGCCGATCCGCCCTCGGCGAGGTGCTCGTCGATGATGGAGCACGTCATGCGGGCCAGGTGGAGGCCATCGGATCCGCCATCGATCGCGACCGCTGGGTCCTCGGGGTAGCTGGCGAGGTGCGATGACGCCACCCAAGGGGGATCGGCGATGATCAGGGCGTACTGCTCGCCGTCGGCGACCACCACGTCCATCCGGCCCTGCCGAATCTCCACGCGGTGGCCCATCGCCGTCGCGTCCGCGTTGCGCCGCGCCAGCTCGCAGGCGGCGGGATTCAGATCGACCATGACCAGCTCGCGTCGGCTGGCTGCGACTGCAACCAGACCGATGTGTCCGACTCCCGCGCACAGCTCGAGCACGGGTCCGTCTGGCCCCGATCGAAGCAGCTCGGCGCACCACATCGACTGCGCGAGCGTCCACGGTCGGGGGCAGAGCACGCGGTCGTCGTAGGCGATCGTGAGACCGCCGAAGTTCATCAGCACACCCTTCCGTCCGACCACGTCGACGGATTCGTGCCATGACGTGTCGCCCACGTCAGCCACTCGATCACCAAGCATCACCCCGTCGGTGTGGTCGCGGGCACGGCAGCGCGAGGACGGGAGTCACGACGTCGAACTACCCCGATCGATCAGCCCTTAATCATCACCTGGGGGCGGCAACAGGGTCCGTCCCGTCGTTGAGGAGTCGTGATGGGTTCATGAGGTGTCGCGACCTGGTGCCGTCGGCGGCAAGACCCGGGCCCTCGGCCACCAGCAGGCGACGGCTTCAGTCACGAGGGTCACGATGCTCGACAGGCGCAGCAGCCGGGTGTTGGCGACGTCATTCCGGCGCGTTGCCGTGCGGATCCCCGATGCGGAACTGCGAGGTCACGCCCGTGTACATGAGATGGCTCACCAGGCCCTCTGCGGCGTGCGGGAGGTTGTGGCAGTGATCCATCCACAGGCCGGGGTTGTCGGCGAGGAAGGCGACCTCGTACGACTCGCCGCCGCGGACCTCCAGCGAGTCCGTCCACCACGGACTGCCAGATGCCGGGACTCCATCGCGAGAAATGACGAGCGCATGGTGCCCGTGCAGATGCATCGGGTGGGGTTCACCGCTGGTGTTCTCGATCCTGAACAGGACGACGTCCCCTTCGTCGACGGTGAACATCGGGACATCGGGATACATGCGGCCGTTGATCGTCCACCACAGCCCGGGCCGGCCGTCGAGGAAGCCGGGGCGTCGTCCGATCCGGTAGTCGAAGCGGCGATCCGCTGTCGCCGTGTCGATTCCGGGGTCGGCGGCCGCGCCGTAGGACAACAGGTCCACCGCCACGGTCGGCGCGTTCGGTTGCCGGTCAGAGGTGGGCTCCGTGCCGAGGACGAGCGTCGTCGAGCCCGCGAAGTCGATCTGCGCACCGCGATCCGGGACGGTCAGACCTAGATCGACCCGACCGCCGGCTGGCAGGTCGAAGCGCCGGCCTTCGATCGACTCGGGCTGATTGACGTCGTATCCGTCGACCGCGAGCACCTGGAAAGTCGCACCCGTCACCCAGATCGGGGCGATGCCGTTGTC
>NZ_JBAVCB010000029.1:0-10581 GCF_049586495.1 Aeromicrobium sp.
GCCACGTCCACCGCCGAGCGCTGCCGCCAGCTCAGGCCGCGCCGGCGCAGTGAGGGTCCGGTGGATGTCAATGCGATCGCGGATGGGCCCCGACAAACGGTCGAGGTACCGGCGTCGCATGAGCGGCGAGCACCGGCACTGCTCCCCCGCCGCACCGTCGAGGCCGCAAGGACACGGATTGGCCGCCAAGACGAGCTGGAATCTAGCGGGATAGGCGGCTGTCTGCGCAGCCCGCGACACCACGATGCGACCGCTCTCCAACGGCTGGCGCAACGCCTCGATGACGTTGGAAGCGAATTCCGGAGCCTCGTCCAAAAAGAGCACGCCGCGGTGGGCAAGACTCAACGCGCCCGGCCGGATGATCCGACTACCGCCGCCGACGATCGACACCGCGCTGGCGGTGTGGTGCGGATCGAGAAACGGCGGACGCACCAGCAGTGGCTGATCGCTGGGCAGCACCCCGGCGATCGAGTGCACGGCACTGACCTCCAACGACTGCTGGTGGGTCAGATCTGGTAGCAGCGCCGGCAGCCGTTGGGCCAGCATCGTCTTGCCAATGCCGGGAGGTCCGGTCATCAGGAGGTGATGGCCGCCCGCCGCTGTCATCACCACGGCGAGCCGGGCATCGTCCTGTCCGGCGACATCGGCCAGGTCGAGGTCCGCGAGTCGGTCGGCCGCCGTCCACGCGACGCCTCCCACCTCGTCCAGCGGCGGAACCGGGGGGTCGTCGGGTTCTTCGGTGCCGGTGAGCAGCGCGACCGTCTGGCCGAGCGACCGCACGCCGACGACGGCGACCGATCCGACGAGCTCGGCTTCATCCACATTCACCTCTGGCACGAACACGCGCTCGAAACCGGCTTCCGCGGCCGCCAACGTGGCTGGAAGCACTCCTCGGATGGCCCGCAGGCGACCATCGAGGGCCAGCTCCCCCAGAAACACCGCTCCCGCGAGCGAGGGAATTGGCACCGTCTTCTGCGCCGCCAGCACCGCCAGTGCGATGGCCAGGTCGTAGTGCGAGCCCGATTTGGGCAGCGTGCTGGGCGCCAAGTTGATGGTCACGCGCTGATCGGGCCACGTGCGCCCGGAGTTGACGAGGGCCGACCGACAGCGATCGCGGGCCTCGTTGACCATGACATCGGCCAGCCCCACGATGACGGTGCGCGGCAGACCGCCGGAGATGTCGGCCTCGACCTCGATGGACCGACCAGCCAGTCCGTCGAGCGCGACCGAGTGCGTGACGCCAGCCATCAGGCCACGCCCGCGATGCGTTCTACCTGGGGAGCGCCAGCGGGTGGCACGACCACCGAGACCACGTCGATGCGCACGGCAGGGGGATGGACGTCGTGGACCGCCAGCCACTCGGTGACGAGTCGGCGCAGACGAGCTGCCTTCTGGCCCGTGACTGCTTCGAAGGGGCCCCCGTAGCGGGTGGACGTGCGGGTCTTGACCTCGCAGATCACCAGCGTGGTGCCGTCGCGGGCCACGATGTCGATCTCGCCGAACCGACAGGTCCACTGCCGAGCCAGCACCACCATGCCGAGCGACTCCAGGTGCTTGGAGGCGATCTTCTCGCCGTAGTCGCCAAGCGTCTTGTTGCGTGCATACGTCATGGGCTGACCCTCGCCGCGCTGGCTGGGCGGGACCACAGACATCCGCGATCCTGTGGACGAGGCGCGACGAGCTTTCGCCGGTGTGGACGAAGCCGCGATGTCGCGCCTCCCGATAGGTTCAGGTCGTGGAGATGATCACCGGGCCCCGGACAGGCCCCCTCGACGACGACCAGCTGCTCGAGGCCTACCCGTGGCCTGATCGTGAACGCCCGTGGGTGCGGGCCATGATGGTCACGACGCTGGACGGGGCGGCGGCCGGTCCAGACGGGCTGAGCGGATCGATCTCCTCCTCGGTCGACAAAAGCGTCTTCGACGCGGTGCGACGACTGGCCGATGCCGTGCTCGTCGGCGCGGGCACCATCCGGACGGAACGCTATGGACCCATGCGCGGCAAACCGGCTGACGCCGAGCGTCGCGCCCTCGCGGGCCAGGCAGCCGCCCCCGTCGTGGTCATCGTCAGCGGATCGCTCGATCTGGACTGGCACGACAGGTTGTTCACCGAATCGACCATGCGGCCCCTGGTCATCACCGGCTCACAGGCCGATCGGGGCCGCCTCGACCACGCCGGTGAGCACTGCGACGTCGTCGTGACCGACACCGAGTCGGTCGACCCCGCCACCGTCCTTGAGGTGCTCGAGCAGCGCGGCCTGCGACGCATCGTGTGCGAAGGCGGACCCACGCTGTTGGAGTCCTTCGTCGCGGCCGGGCTGCTCGACGAGGCCGACATCACGATATCGCCCACCTTCGCCGGAACCGCCCAGACGCCCCGCACGTCAGGCCTGGACCGGATCGTCGGCTTCGAGCTGCAGCACGTGCTGCACGCCGAGAGCTTCCTGATGGCCCGCTATCTGCGATCGGCGGCGGCGTGATCACCCTCCGCGCTCTCGCGGCGCTCGCCGAGCAGCACGCCGACGACCTTGAGCAGACGGTCGTCCCGCTACGCGTCGGCGATCGGACCTTCGACACGGACGCGGAGCCGGTCGTGATGGGTGTCGTCAATCTCTCTCGCGACTCCAGCTACCGCGAGAGCGTCGCCACGACTCGCGACAACGCCGTGCGCCGCGGACGTGTCCTCGCTGCCCAGGGCGCCCATCTCATCGATCTGGGTGCCGAGTCCAGCAACGTCGGCAAGGCTCGCGTCGATGCAAAAGACCAGACCCGGTCGCTGGTCCCGGTCATCGAGGCCCTGACTGCCGATGGCATCGCTGTGTCGATCGAGAGCTACGACGTCTCCACCGTTCGTGCCGGCCTTGCCGCTGGTGCCCGAGTGATCAACCTGACCGGGTCAGCCCAGGACGCAGCGATGTTCGACCTCGCCGCCGAGCACGAGGCGACCGTCGTCCTGTGCCACGTCAACGGATCGCACGCCCGCGATCTGGACAGCGTGCGCGCCAAGGACGTCGTGGCCGATCCGATCCCCGACATGCTGGAACAGTTCGAGCGCCGCATGACCGAGGCACGCGAGCGTGGAGTTCACGACATGGCGATCGATCCTGGCGTCGGGTTCAGCTTCGCGATGGACGACCACGTGCGGCGCGCTCACCATCAGACCACCGTCATGCTCAACTCATTTCGACTGCGCCGGCTCGGGGTGCCCATCTGCCATTCCGTCCCCCACGCGTTCGACCTGTTCGAGGAGCAGTTCCGCATCGCGGAAGGGTTCTTCACCGTGTTGGCACACCTCGGCGGCACGGGCGTGTATCGCACGCACGAGGTGCCGCAGATCGTCGCCGTGCTGGGCGCACTCGGTCGCCTCGACGTCCAGCCGTGACGGTACTGCGTGGTTCAGCTGCCCTCGGGCACCTTGACGTCGGAGTCCTGCAGCTCCTCGACATTGACGTCCTTGAACGTGAGCACCTTGACGTTCTTGGCAAAACGCGTCGGCCGATAGATGTCCCACACCCAGGCGTCGGTCATCGAGACCTCGAAGTAGGCGTCGCCTGTTTCGGAGCGCACCTTCACGTCAACCGCGTTGCACAGGTAGAAGCGACGGTCAGTCTCGACCACGTACTTGAAGATCGTCACGACGTCGCGGTACTCGCGGTAAAGCGCCAGCTCCAGCTCTGACTCGTACCGCTCAAGGTCCTCGGTACTCATGCGCGTGCCTCCATCGATGCCTTCACGTTGACGTACTGGGTGCGGTGCTCGGCGCAGGGACCGTGGTCGCGCAGCGTCTGCTGGTGGACCGGCGTGCTGTAGCCCTTGTGTGTGGCGAAATCGTATGCCGGAAACTGCTCGTGCAGCTGCACCATGATGCGGTCGCGTGTCACCTTGGCGATGACGGACGCCGCAGCAATCGATGCCGCCACGCGATCGCCCTTCCAGACCGCCAGTCCCGGGACCCCGAGGCCATCGACCGGAAACCCGTCGGTGAGCACGTAGCCAGGACGCACCGACAGCCGCCACAGAGCACGTCGTAGCGCTGCGATGTTGGCCTGCTGAAGACCCATGCGATCACACTCTGCAGCTGGCACGATCACGACCGACACGTCGGCCGCGCGCTTCATGATCAGCTCGAAACAGACCTCGCGGCGCTTCTGGGTGAGCAGCTTGGAGTCGGCGAGGCCCGGGATCGATCGGTCGAGCACCACAGCCGCAGCGACCAGCGGACCCGCGCAGGCTCCGCGGCCCGCTTCATCGACGCCAGCCACAGGAGTGAGTCCCTGCCGGGCCAGCGCGCGCTCGTAGCCGTACAGGCCGGCATCACGCCTGATGGTGGCGCCACGAGCCAGCCGGGTCATGGTGCGGGGACGGCGTCGAACGTGTCGGACCCACGAATGAAGCCCGTACGCCCCAGGGGCCAGACGCGTACCCAGGTCTTGCCAACGACGGCATCCTGGGAGATGAAGCCGCCGCCGGGGTCTCCGAGGTGCGCACGGGAGTCGGCCGAGTTGTTGCGGTTGTCGCCCATGACGAACAGATACCCCTCGGGCACCTTGATGTTGAACGGCTGGTCACGGTTGACGGTCTCGTCGAGCAGATACGGCTCGTCGAGCGCCGCGTCGTTGACCGTGACCTTTCCGTCTGTGTCGCAGCACTGAACGCTGTCGCCGCCCACGCCGATGACCCGCTTGATCAGGTGCCCGCCGGTCGGGAACAAGCCCACGGCCTCGAGACCGCGCTGCACCTGGTTGCTGGCGCGTCGAGAGTCCGCAGCGTCGAGCCAGCCGCCCGGGTCGTCGAACACGACGATGTCGCCCCGACCCACATCCCCGGTCCAGTACGAAACCTTCTGGACCAGGATCTTGTCGTCCGGGCGCATGGTCGGTTCCATCGACTCCGACGGAATGTAGAAGGCCTGGAGGAAGAAGGTCTTGACCACGACGGCCATCACCATGGCGGTGACGATCAGCAGGATCGACTCCTGCCAGACCGGAAGCTGACGCTTCTGCGTGCCGGCCGCGCGATGTTCTGTCACACGCTCGACCCTAGCCGGTCGGGAGAAGCCAGACGTTCTCAGACGTCGCGCTTTTCCTTGATCTTCGCGGCCTTGCCGCGCAGGTTGCGCAGGTAGTAGAGCTTGGCGCGGCGGACGTCTCCGCGGGTCACGACGTCGATCTTGTCAATCACCGGCGTGTGCAGCGGGAACGTGCGCTCGACACCCACGCCGAAACTGATCTTGCGGACCGTGAAGGTGCGGCCGATGCCCGAGCCCTGCACCTTGATGCAGACGCCCTTGAACACCTGGACACGCGAGCGGGAGCCCTCGATGACCTTGACGTGCACGTCCAGCGTGTCGCCAGCGCGGAATTCGGGGAGATCGGTGCGCAACGATGCTGCGGCGACCTGATCGACGATGTTGGTCATGATGGGGCTCCTCGCTGGTGCCACAGGTCACCGACGGATGATGGGGAAAAGACAAGAATGTCGGCGTCATCTCGACGTCGCCCCTGCGGCAGAGACGTCGGCGCCGACGTCCAAGTTTGCCACAGCTACCCCGGGAGTCTGAAATCGGTGGGCGTGGTCAGGCCGGTGTGTCCTCGTCGCGCCGCGCAGTTCGCTCCAGGGCCTGTTCACGGCGCCACGCAGCGATGGCGGCGTGGTTGCCCGACAGCAGCACCTCGGGCACGTCCAGACCACGCCACGAGGCTGGCTTGGTGAACACCGGGTACTCCAGCAGACCGTCCTCGCCGTGCGATTCCTCGGTGAGCGAATCTGGGTTGCCCATAAAGCCGGGCAGCAGTCGCACCACGGCCTCGATCATGGCGAGTGCCGCTACCTCCCCCCCGTTGAGCACGAAGCTGCCGAGCGAGATTTCCTCGACCCGGTGCTGCGTCGCCGCATGCTCAACAACCCGTTGATCGATGCCTTCATACCGGCCGCAGGCGAACAGGAGGTGCTGCTCGGTCGCCAGACGTTCGGCGTCGCGCTGGGTGAACACCGCGCCCGAGGGTGTGGGTATCAAGACCAGGGTGTCCGGTCCGGTGAGCGAGTCGAGCGCCTCGCCCCATGGCTGGGGCTTCATGACCATGCCGGCGCCTCCGCCGTACGGCGTGTCATCGACGCTGCGATGGCGGTCGTGGGTGAAGTCACGCAGGTCGTGGACCGTCAGGTCGATCAGACCGGACTCGCGGGCCTTGCCCGGAAGCGACAGACCGAGAGCGTCGAGGTAGGCGGGGAAGATCGACACGACATCGATCTTCACGACGGGTGGGCCCCGTCGGACTCGTTCACGACGTCGGCCTGCTGCGGGTCGAGCAGGCCGGGGACGTCGGCGACCGTGACGAAGCCACCAGCCACATCGATGTCAGGGACCAGCTCGGTGACGAACGGGACCAACACCTCCCGACCGTCGATGTCGATGGCCAAGGTGTCCTGGTCGGGGAGGTGCAGGACGGCGGTGACGATTCCAACGGCAGGGCCGTCTGGACCGCCGCGGCGCACCTCGAGGCCGACCAGCTGACGGTCGTAGAACTCGTCGGGCTCGTCAGGCAGGTCGGCAGGATCGATCTCCGACTCGATGATCACACCGTGCAGGGCCTCGGCGGCCGTGCGATCGTCGACCCCGTCGAACGTCACCAGCAAGCGGCCGGAGTGCCATCTGGCCGAGGTGACAGTCAGGGTGCGCGTGCCGCAGACGACCGACGAGCCCGCGGCGAAACGCCGTTCGGGCTCGTCAGTTCGTACCTGGACGCCGAGCTCACCGCGCAGGCCGTGGGCCCGCGCGATGCGGCCCACCACGACCAGCATGGGGTCAGCGACGACGGTCGACGTCCACAAAGTCGATGCGAGCCCCGCCGCGACCGGCGATGGCTCCTGCAACCTTGCGGATGGCGGTGGCCGTGCGGCCCTGTCGACCGATGACCTTGCCGAGGTCGTCCGGATTGACCCGGACCTCGAACAGCTCACCGCCGCGGGTCTGCTTGGTCCGGACCTCGACGTCATCGGGCGTGTCGACGATGCCGCTGACCAGGTGCTCGATGACGTCGTGGATCGGAGCGGCCATGGTCAGGCCTTCTCGGTCTCAGCCGGGGCGTCAGCCTCAGCGGCCGGAGCCTCGTCAGCCTTGGGCTCCTCAGCCTTGGGCTCCTCAGCCTTGGGCTCCTCAGCCTTGGGCTCCTCAGCCTTGGGCTCGTCGGCCTTGGGCTCGTCGGACTTCTTCTCGGCCTTCTTGGCGGCTGCAGCGGCCTTCTTGGTGGTCGCGTCGGCCTTCGGCTCGCTGTGCAGCTCCTTGAGCGCGTCCTGGAAGACGTCTTCCTTGCTGCGCTTCGCGTCGGCAAACTTCAGCGTGGAATGACCGCCGATGTCGCCGGTGATCTTCAGCAGAGCCGCAACGGCCTCGGTGGGCTGGGCGCCGACGCCGAGCCAGTACTGGGCACGTTCGCCGTCGACCTTGATGATCGACGGGTCGGCCTTGGGATCGTAGGTACCGATCTCCTCGATCACTCGACCATCGCGCTTGGTGCGCGAGTCAGCGATGACGATGCGGTAGAACGGGGTGCGAATCTTGCCCATGCGCTTCAGGCGAATCTTGACTGCCACGAGTGTGGTGTCTCCTTGGTGTGTATCAGGTGGTGACCTGCCGCGACGCGTGGGGACACGTGCGGCGAAAATCGATGAGCCGGTGACGACAGGGCTGAGAGGGGCCTTGTACGTTCCGGACGCAGTCGCTCATTCTGCCAGACCCCCCGCCGGTCTCCAATTCGGATACCTCAAAAGGCGCCGTGCCGCCCTGCACCTCCGACGAAACGTTCGGCACCGGCCGCTCCTTCGGCGAACACCATCGGCACACCGTGTTCCCCCTCGGACCGCAGCGCGTCAGTGAGATCGAGGCCGGCCTGGGTGTAGACCGAGGCGCGATCGGTGAGCATGCACTGATTCGGAAAGCCTGCGATCTGGTCGGCCAGGCGGTGAGCGACGGTCAGCGCCTCCCCCGTCGGAACGACCCGGTTGGCCAGGCCCATCTGCAGCGCCTCGTGCGCGTCGACGGGACGTCCGGTCAAGATCATGTCGAGAGCCCGGCCCTGTCCGATGACGCGCGGCAGACGCACGGTGCCTCCGTCGATCAGTGGCACGCCCCACCGACGACAGAACACGCCGAACACGGCATTCTCCTCCACCACCCGCAGATCCGCCAGCAGTGCCAGCTCCAGTCCGCCCGCGACGGCGTGTCCGGCGACAGCCGCGATGAGAGGCTTGGACAGCTGCATCCGACTCGGGCCCATCGGACCGGGTGCCCGCCCGGTCGGATCGAGGTCCGGGGCGCGCTCAGGGTCGGCAACGGCTGACAGGTCGGCACCGGCGCAGAAGGTCGTACCGGCACCGGTCAGCACCGCGACTCGCAGGGTGTCGTCGGCCTCGAACCGCTCGAACGCGGCCAGCAGGGCCCGCGCCGTCGGACCGTCGACCGCATTGCGCACGTCCGGCCGGTTGATGGTGATGGTGCAGACGTCGTCGTCGGTGTCGTAGAGAACGGTGTCGTGAGCCGGGGTGGCCATCGCAGCGACCTCATCTATCGTCGTGGGCATGTCGGATGTCACGATCTTGCACCACCCCGGCTGCTCCACCTCCCGGCACGCCGTCGGTACGGCAGCTGGCGACGGCGTCGACCTGGAGGTGGTGCAGTACCTGAAGACCCCGCTCGATCGGGCCGCGCTGCTCGCCCTGATGGTCCGCCTCGAGGACGAGCCCACGGATCTGGTTCGCCAGGACGGCTTCTTCACGAGCCTCGGACTCGATCCTGCCGACTACACGACGGCGGACGCCGTGGCCGACCTCCTCGTCGAGCACCCTCGCCTGATGCAGCGGCCGGTGCTGATCCGTGGCGACCGAGCGATCATCGGGCGACCCAAGGACCGCGTCCAGGCGTTTCTGGACGCCCGACCCGGCTAGGTCAGGCGCTAGCGCGCTCGGCGCGCCGTCGGCGGATGGCGATGTCCAGGTGGTGGATGCGGATCGCTTCTCGGTAGACGGCGCGGCGGTGTCGCAGGTCTGATGTCAGGACACGGCTGCGGCTGTCGGTGAAGATGAAGTCACCGTGGCCGTCGGCCCGGATCGAGAGTCGGTCACGATGCACCAAGTGATGGCACCTTGAGCAGAGTCCGACCAGGTTGTCCAGATCGGTGGGCCCGCCGCGGGACCACCAGACCACATGGTGAATTTCCAGGTGGGTGTTGCGGCAACCCGGGGCCGCACAGCGACCTTCTTGCCGAGCGAGAACTGCGCGGCGTTGCTTGAGGGTGGCCAGGCGGTGGGTGCGTCCGACGTTGAGGACGCGGCTCTGGGAGAAGTTGGGCATCTGGTGGGTCAGGATCGGCGTGACGTCGGCGGTGCAGCCGATCATCGAGAGCAGCTCGGGGCCGATGGGGCCGAATCCGGCCAGATCAGCCGAGACCATGGGATCTGACGTCGTGCCGCGGGTATGGGTGGCCGCAGCGTGCACCGTTTCGGCGTCGGCGGTGACCGACACATGTGGCCGCACCCCCTTGTCCGAAGGCAACCCGGCATCCAGAATCTGTTGGCACAGCTGGTCAATGGCATCGACCCGACGTTCAGGTCCGGTGCGTTGATCGTCGGCATCGACCGGCGCCGACAGCGAGTCCAGCACGGTGCGGAACCTGGACCCCACCTGGATGGGCAGGAACCCGGTGACGTGGAACCCTTCGGGGACGGCGTTGACCTGCAGATCGGCCTTGTCCATCCCCTTGGCCCACGCGTCGTCGAGCTCACCAGGATACGTCGCGGCCCGCAGCGCCCGCATGACCCGACGCAGCTCGGCCGGCTCGCACGTCTGTGCGACCTGCAACAACCAGTCCTGCGCGTCGGTGACGACCCGTGTGCCGATGTGCCGCAACCCGTAGCTGAACACATTCACGTGCTCCAACCGGATCGCGCCAACCTGAGCCGCCTCGGCCACGCGCGGAAGCTGGACCAACGTGGACCCGGCTCGCGTCAGCGCGTGCGCCTCAGGCGCTGAGACCCGCAGCCGACTGCGCACCCACGAGGTGACACTGGACGCGCCATCGGCCTCGAACCCCCGCGATTGCTCCAGCCCGGCCAGATGCGCGGCCTTGGCCGCATCGAGAGCATCCTGCGCGGTCTGGATGGCCCGCAGTGCGTCGGTGTCAGGACCCATCCCCACCAGACGCGCTGCCTCCCGCAACGCCTCCACCACCTGCCCCCGGATCATGCACTCAAGTATATTCGAACGTATGTTCGAGTACAAGGTTCTCGCCTGACTTTCCAGGCTGTTTTCGGGGCTTCACACCACGGTCCAGTGAACTGGGCCTGCTCGTGGCGCTGGTAGGCGCCCGCTGGGCTTGACGGGCTCCCGGGGAGGGTCACATGAGGTCGCGGAGCTCTTGAGGAATCTCGAAGTCCTGAGCGCCGCCTTGATCGAAGCCAAAGGCTCCGGCCCCATCTTTCGGGGGTGCTTCGGTGGCAGCGGCCGCGCGCTTCGCGGGGTTGCCGGAGACCCGCTTGCCCTTCTTCTTCTGCTGGGGCTTTTGTCGAGCGCCAGCGCGCTTGCCGA